>JAVXWV010000763.1:0-4911 GCA_032230775.1 Mycobacterium sp.
ACCTGCAGTTCGACGGCAAGCACGAGCTCTTGCTCGCGCTGTTCGAGGACGCGCTGAGCCGCTCTGCCGAGCAGATCCGTGCCGCGACGTCGGGCCAGGAAGACCCCCTCGAACGCCTCAAAGTCGCTGTAACGTTGCTGTTCGAGTCCTCGCGACCCGACCCGACCGCGAAGCGGCCATTGTTCACCGACTTCGCCCCACGCCTGCTTGTATCGCATCCCTCTGAGGTCAACATTGCGCATGCACCGCTGTTGGCGCTGCTCACAGAGCTGATGGAAGCGGCAAGCGAGGCGGGCGAACTGCGTGCGGGCATCAATCCGAAGCGGATGGCCGCGATGACGATGCAGACGGTCATGTTCGTTTCGCAGCACAGCGGGGACGCCGAAGACGGGTCCTCGCACCCCATTACCGCCGACGAAGTCTGGGATTTCTGCTCCCACGGATTCGCCGCCAAATAGCCGAGAATTACGTTCTCGCTGACGTAGAACGAGGCTTACACTCGGTACGTGCCCGATCTCTGGTCCGATCTCCTCGCATGCCTTGATCTTCATCCGCTGCCGTCGGGCCGCGCCGGAGAAGAGCGCGCCGGCGACGACGTGGCCGAGTTCGAGGGCCGCAATCAGCAACTGGATTACCACCGCGTATTCGGCGGGCAACTCCTCGGTCAATTCCTCCGAATCGCCTGCCTGACCTGTCCGGACAAGGCCGTCAAATCCCAGCACACTGTGTTCACTCGCGAGGGCAGGGCCGACGAACCCATTCGCTACCAAGGCACCCGCCAACACGACGGTCGATCCTTCGCCAACGTCACCATCACCGCGTGGCAGAGCCGCGGGGTCGTGGCTACCTCGTCAATCTGCATGCACACACCAGAGGACGGTCCCGAGCATCAGTCCATCGGCGAGGTGCCCGACGTCCTCGGCCCCGAGCATCGCCTCACACTCGACCTAATTCCATGGGAAACCCGCGCCGCCGTTGACCTTAACCTCACGACCACCGGCCCGCCCCAGTTCGAAGTCTGGATGCGCACCCCGGCCGTCGACTCGGAGCTGGCACCAGCGCTGGCCGCGTACGCCACGGACCTGACGCTCATCGGTACCGCGCTGCGACCCATCGAAGGTGTCGGCCAGCGTGGCAACGGCACGGCGTTCACCTCCGCCGTTACGTCCCACACCATCTGGTTCCACCGACCCTTCCGCACCGACGGTTGGCTGCTGCTGCGCCAGCACAGCCCTCTGCTGGCGCACGGTCGCAGCTTCGGCCGTGGCGACATGCTGACCGAAGACGGCACGCTCGTCGCGTCCTATGCCCAGGAGGCGCTCCTGCGCTTTTCAGAGGCACAATGAGAAGCCCGTTCTGTTAAGCGGAGAGTATAAATTGCCTGAAACGAATCTCTTGTTGACACCCCCGTATACGCGATGCCAGAGTTGTGAGACAAAATCCAGCCATATGTCTTACGCGACCCCGGTCCAGCGAGAGGCGACCCCGTGACAATCAGTGCGGAAAACTCCGACGTGCAGGATGCCTCGACAGCGAACGAGCTGTACTACGACCCGTACAGCATCGAACTCAACATGGACCCGTACGCGGTGTTCGCCCGCCTCCGCGAAGAAGCACCGCTGTACTACAACGACAAGCACGACTTCTATGCGTTGAGCCGTTTCGACGATGTCAACAAGGCGTTGATCGACCACGAGACGTTCATCTCCGGTCGCGGCGCTCTGCTGGAAATCATCAAGTCCGGCATGGAGATCCCGCCCGGCACACTGATTTTCGAAGATCCGCCGATCCACAACATCCACCGCAATCTGCTGTCGCGGATGTTCACGCCGCGCAAGGTGCTCGCCCTGGAACCGCAGATCCGCGAGTTCACTGCCCGGTGCCTGGACCCGTTGGTGGGCACTGGAAGATTCGATTTCGTCAACGACCTCGGCGAGCAAATGCCCATGCGCGTCATCGGGATGCTGCTGGGCATTCCAGAGGAAGATCAGCGCCGGGTGACCGACCATGGCGAGGCGACGCTGCAGAGCAACGAAGTCAACCTGCTGGCCACCGGCGAGGTGTTCGCCGAGTTCATCGACTACCGCACCGAGCACCCGTCCGATGACATCATGACCGACCTGCTAAACGTCGAGTTCGAGGACGAGACCGGCACCGTGCGGCGGCTGAGCCGCGACGAACTGCTCATGTACCTGACCGTTGTCGCCACCGCGGGCGCGGAGACCACCACCCGACTGATCGGGTGGGCAGGCAAGACGTTGGCCGAATACCCCGATCAGCGTCGGGAACTGGCGGAGAACCCGGCCCTGATCCCACAGGCGGTCGAGGAGATTCTGCGCTGGGAGGCGCCGGCGCTGCAGATAGCCCGCTACGTTGCGCGCGACACCGAGTACTACGACCAGGCCGTGCCGGAAGGCAGCGCGATGCTGCTGTTGGTGGGTGCCGCTAACCGCGACCACCGCCGATTCCCGCCGAATGGCGACGTTTTCGACATCCACCGAGAGCTGCATTCGCACATGACATTCGGGGCCGGGACGCACTTCTGTATGGGCAACGCGTTGGCGCGTTTGGAGGGCCGAATCGCGCTCGAGGAAATTCTCAAGAGGTTCCCCACGTGGGAGGTCGACTGGCCCGACGCTCTTCCGTCCCAGACCACGGCGGTCCGCGGCTGGGAATCCATGCCCACGTTCGTTACTCAGGTTTAAAGCGCGAATCCAACAAACCACTCACCAAAAGGATTGAAAGACATGACAGGTCGCGTTGAAGGCAAGGTCGCTTTCATCACCGGCGCGGCGCGCGGGCAGGGACGTGCGCACGCGGTGCGGTTGGCACAAGAGGGCGCCGACATCATCGCCGTCGACATCTGTAAGAAGATCGACACGGTGGACGCGATCGCCGCGTCCACACCCGAAGATCTGGCCGAGACCGCGGATCTGGTCAAAGGCCACAACCGTCGGATCTTCACAGCCGAGGTCGACGTTCGGGACTACGACGCGTTGAAGGCGGCGCTGGACGCCGGCGTCGAGCAGCTGGGCCGCCTCGACATCATCGTGGCGAACGCCGGTATCGGCAACGGCGGCCAGACGCTGGACAAGACCAGCGAAGCCGACTGGACCGCGATGATCGACATCAACCTCAGCGGCGTATGGAAGACCGTCAAGGCAGGTGTCCCCCACATCCTGGCGGGAGGCCGCGGCGGCTCGATCATCCTGACCAGCTCGGTGGGCGGGTTGAAGGCCTATCCGCACTGTGGGCACTACGTGGCCGCCAAACATGGTGTGGTGGGCCTGATGCGGACATTCGCCGTCGAACTCGGCGCCCAGAACATCCGCGTCAACTCGGTGCACCCGACGAATGTGAACACCCCGCTGTTCATGAACGACGGCACGATGAGGCTGTTCCGCCCCGATCTGGAGAACCCCGGCCCAGACGACATGAAGGTCGTCGGCCAGTTGATGCACACGCTGCCGATCGGATGGGTCGAGCCGGAGGACATCGCCAACGCCGTGCTGTTCCTGGCGTCGGACGAGTCGCGCTACGTCACCGGCGTGACGCTGCCGATCGACGGTGGCAGCTGCCTGAAGTAGCAGATCTCGCTTCCCAATTTCTGCACGAGGGTTGTGGTAAGTCGAATCACGACCCTCATGCAAAAATCGCCGTTGAAACCACCCGAATCGTCGCGGCACTAGTGCTTCGATGGAGCGCGGGGGTGTGGTGTGAAGCGACTCAACGGCATGGACGCCATGCTGCTGTACAGCGAGACGCCGAACCTGCACACCCACACGTTGAAGGTGGCGATCATCCATGCCGCCGACTTCAACGCCTCTCACGATGGCGAGTTCACGTTCGACGTGTTCCGCCGGACCATCCAGCGCCGGCTGCACCTACTCGACCCGCTGCGATATCGGCTCGTCGACATCCCGTGGAAGCTTCACCATCCGATGTGGATGGAGAACTGTCCGGTCGACCTCGACTATCACCTGCGCCGCGTGCGGGTGCCGACCCCCGGCGGCCGCCGGGAGCTTGACGAGGTGATCGGCCGGATCGCGGGCACACCATTGGACCGCAGCCGTCCGTTGTGGGAGTTTCACTTCGCCGAAGGCATGGCCGACGACCGCTTCGCGTTGATCGGCAAGGTGCATCACACGTTGGCCGACGGAGTCGCCTCGGCGAATCTATTGGCGCGGCTGATGGATCTGGCCGGCTCGGCGCAGGACGAGCGCGACGACTACGTCATGTGTGACCCGCCTTCAAAAGGGCAGCTGCTCTGGGAAGCGCAACTCGACCACTTTCAGAACATGGCCGCCTTGCCACGGCTCATCTCGGACGCTGCACGCGGGTTCGCACGAGTTCGTAAGCGCAACAAGGAGCGGCCCGACCACCCCGACATGGCCAGGATGTTTCGGGCGCCGCCGACTTTTCTCAATCATGTGGTCTCGCCGGTCCGCACATTCGCGACGGCCACACTATCCTTAGCCGAGGTCAAGGAGACCGCCAAGCATCTCGGCGTCACGTTCAACGACATCGTGCTGGCGATGGCGGCGGGCGGGTTGCGGGAGTTGTTGCTGCACTACGACGGTCGTGCGGATCAGCCGATACTCGCGACGGTTCCCGTCAGCACCGACAGGTCAGCGGTACGAATCACCGGCAACGAGATCAGCGGCATCACCATCTCGCTTCCGGTGCACATCGACGACCCGCTACAGCGAGTGGAACTGACGGCGCTGTCCACCAAGCGTGCCAAGGAAGGCAACGATCTGCTCGGTCCCGAGCTACAGGGCCGGATGATGGAGTACCTGCCGCCGCCGGTGGCACCGGCGATGTTCCGCCGACAGTCCAAACGTGCCGATCACCCTAGGTTGATGACCGGCGCGGTTTCCAAGGTGCCGGGTCCCCGGGAGCGAGGCCACG
>JAVXWV010000769.1:0-4260 GCA_032230775.1 Mycobacterium sp.
ACCAGTTCCTCGACGCGCGCCACCGACACCGTGCTGATGGCGGCGTCAATGGCCGCGAACAGCCCGCCGAGGCCGATGAGCGCGATCGCGCCGAGCAGCGGGGCTATACCGGTCACGGCTCGTCGAAGAATCGGGATTTGTCCAGCAGCCGCCGGTCCTTCTCGGACTGGCGGTCCTGGTGGTACGCCTCGACCTGGTCGGCCACCCACTCCTCGAGCAGTTGGCGCTGCAGGGCGAACATCTCTTTCTCCTCATCCGGCTCGGCGTGGTCGTAGCCCAGCAGATGCAGCACGCCGTGCACGGTCAGCAGAGCGAGCTCCTGGCCAAGGGTGTGGCCGGCGGCGGAGGCTTGTGTGGCCGCGAATTCCGGGCACAACACGATGTCGCCGAGCATTGACGGCCCCGGCTCCGGAGCGTCGGGCCTGCCGCCGGGTTCGAGCTCGTCCATCGGGAAGCTCATCACATCGGTCGGGCCGGGCAGGTCCATCCAGCGCATGTGCAGGTCGGCCATCGCCGCGGTGTCGAGCAGCACCATCGAAAGCTCCGCCGCGGGATTCACCTTCATCTTTCCGATGACGAACCGCGCGACGCTGACCAGTTCCTCTTCGGAAACGTCGATGCCCGACTCGTTGGACACCTCAATGCTCACGCGCTCACCTTCGCGGCCGGGTGCCCGAGGCACGACGCTGCGCCCGATTCATCTCCGAGGGTTCCTCGGATTTGGCGTAAGCGTCGACGATCTCGGCGACCAGGCGGTGGCGCACGACGTCGGCGCTGGTGAGCTCGGCGAAGTGAATGTCGTCGATGCCGTCGAGGATCCTCATCGCTGCCCGCAGGCCGGAGTTGGCGCTGCCCGGCAGGTCTACCTGCGTGATATCCCCCGTCACAACTACTTTCGAGTTGAACCCCAGCCGGGTCAGAAACATCTTCATCTGCTCGCCGGTGGTGTTCTGCGCCTCGTCGAGGATGATGAATGCATCGTTCAACGTCCGGCCCCGCATATACCCGAGTGGTGCGACCTCAATTACCCCTGCGCTCATCAACTTTGGGATCAGCTCCGGATCCATCATGTCGTGCAGCGCGTCATACAGCGGGCGTAGATATGGGTCGATCTTCTCGCTGAGCGTGCCGGGCAGGAAGCCAAGGCGCTCGCCGGCCTCCACCGCGGGACGCGTCAGGATGATCCTGTTGACCTGTTTCTTCTGTAATGCGTTGACCGCCTTGGCCATTGCCAAGTATGTCTTGCCGGTGCCTGCGGGTCCAATGCCAAACACGATGGTGTGGGCGTCGATCGCATCGACATAGCGCTTCTGGTTCAGCGTCTTCGGCCGAATCGTCTTGCCGCGACGGGACAAGATATCGAGCGTCAGCACCTCGGCAGGCGACTCGTCGTCGGTGCCGGTGAGCATCGCGACGCTGTGCCGTACCGCCTCGGGCGTCAGCGGTTGACCGCTGGCGACGATCGCGATCAGTTCGGAAACCACTCGCTCGGCCAGCGCAACGTCGGCAGGCTCGCCGGTGAGGGTGAGGGCGTTGCCGCGCACGTGAACATCGGCGGCCAAGATGCGCTCGAGCGCGCGCAGATTTTCGTCGGCGGAACCGAGCATGCCCATGACGAGGTCGGGCGGTACATCGATGCTGCTACGAACTGGTGGGTCCGAGTCAGCGTTCGTCTCGCTGGGCGTCACGTGGGGCTTTCTGCCTGCTTTCTGAGGTCTGGCCTGGCGGTTTGCTGCGCGACACCCATTTTACCGCCAGGTAGCGACGCATCCCAATGCTTAAGTCCACAGGCCGGTTACCACCACCGCGGCGTCAGGGCGCCCAGCGCGCCCAATGCGACCGCCGCGGCGGTCGAGGTTCGTAGCACCGTCGGCCCCAGCTGCACCGGCGTCGCCCCCGCGTCCGATAGCGCCTCGATCTCGTCGTCGGCGATCCCGCCCTCGGGCCCGACAATAAGCAGCAGCGAATCCGCTTTTGCCACTGGCAGTTCCGTCAGCGTGACGGTCGCCGACTCGTGCAACACCAGCGCCGTCGCGCCGTCATCATGCACCCGCTGCACCAACTCGGCCGTCGAGACCAGCCCGATGACGGGCGGAATGTAGGGGCGCCGCGACTGGCGGGCGGCCGACCTGGCCACCGCACCCCAGCGTCGCAAACCCTTGTCGACCTTCGCCTTTCCTTCCCACCGGGCCACACAGCGCGAGGCCTGCCACGCGACGAACGCGTCGGCGCCCGCCTCGGTGGCCAACTCGACGGCCAGCTCGGAGCGATCGGACTTGGGCAGAGCCTGCACGACGGTGACCGAGGGCGCGGGCGCAGGCACAGTCCTGCGGTCCAGCACCCGCGCCGTCAACCGGCCCTTGGCGACTTCCTCGACGACACAGTGCGACACGGTGCCGTCGCCGTCGCCGAGATCGAGTTCTTCGCCTACTCGGATGCGCCGAACATTGGCCGCGTGGAAACCCTCGTCGCCGTCGACGACCGCCAGCTCTCCGACCTCGGGCAGCGCGTCGACGTAGAACAAAGCGCGGCGGGCCGCGCCATGAGAATTAGTGAAGGTCACCGAAAATCATCGGCCGGTGAAGGTTTCGCGCAGCCGGCTGAAGAATCCGCTACCAGCCGACGCATTTTGGGTCGACCGAACCTCCGCCACGTCGTGGACGCGCTTTTCCTTCAGCTTGTGCAGCAGCTCGATGTCCTCGTGGTCAAGCCGCGACGGCACCACAACATCGATGTGGGCGTGCAGGTCACCGCGAACGCCCGAGCGCAGATGTGGCATGCCGTGCCCACGCAGTGTGGTCACCGAACCGGGCTGGGTGCCTGCCGGGATGGTCAGCTCGGTCGGGCCGTCGATGATCGCGTCGACAGTGACCGTGGTGCCAAGCGCGGCGTCGACCATCGGCACCGCGATGGTGCAGTGCAGGTCGTCGGAGTCGCGGACGAAAAGGTCGTGCGGCTTTTCGTGGACCTCGACGTACAGGTCGCCTGCGGGTCCGCCGCCGGGGCCGACCTCGCCCTGGGCGGCCAGCCGCACGCGCATGCCGTTTCCGACGCCCGCGGGGATCTTCACGTTGATGTCGCGCCGAGCGCGGATTCGGCCGTCGCCGCCACAGCGGTGACACGGGTCGGGGATGACCTCACCGACCCCACCGCACACCGGGCACGGCCGCGACGTCATCACCTGGCCGAGCAGCGAGCGCTGGACAGTCTGGATCTCGCCGCGCCCACCGCAGGTGTCGCAGGCGACCGGTGTGGACTTGCCATTGGTGCCCTTGCCCTGGCAGAGGTCACACAGCACCGCGGTGTCAACGGTCACCTGCTTGGTCACGCCGTTGGCGCATTCAGCAAGGTCAAGCCGCATCCGCAGCAGCGAATCCTGGCCATGCCGAACCCGGCCGATCGGGCCGCGCGAGGTCGTCCCCCCGCCGAAGAAGGCCTCGAACACATCGCCAAGCCCGCCGAAACCGCCGAACCCGTTGCCAGCTGCAGCCGCACTCTCGAGCGGGTCGCCGCCGAGGTCGACGATTCGCCGCTTTTCCGGGTCGCTCAACACCTCGTAGGCAACGCTGATCTCCTTGAACCGCGCCTGCGCCGCTTCGTCGGGGTTCACGTCGGGATGCAGTTCACGGGCAAGCTTCCGATAGGCGCGCTTGATCTCCGAATCACTCGCGCCCCGGCTCACGCCGAGCATCCCGTAGTAGTCGCGCGCCACGCCTGACCTTTCAGATACCGAGTTACCGGCTGCCTAAGACTTCACCGATATAGAGAGCAACCGCTGCGACATTAGCGATAGTTCCCGGATAGTCCATCCGTGTGGGTCCCAATACGCCCATGCCGCCATACACCTTGCCCGAACTTCCGTAGGTCGTGCTCACCACCGACGTGCCTGCCATTTCCTCGGCCTCCGTCTCGTGGCCGATGCGCACGGTGACCTTGCCCGCCTGCTGCTGCGCCGCCAGCAGTCGCAGCACCACCACCTGCTCCTCGAGGGCTTCCAGCACCGGGCGCAGCGAACCACCGAAGTCGGCGGTGTTGCGGGTCAGGTTGGCGGTACCGCCCAAGAGCAGGCGCTCCTCGCTGTGCTCGACCAGCGACTCCACCAGCACGGTCGCGGACCGGCCGATCGCGTCGGCCAGGCCGCCGTGACCGTTCAGATTGGTCGCCAGGTCGGAGACCGCGACGGATGCCGCGGCCAGCGCCTTACCCTCCAGCGCCTGGCCTAGCGTGTCACGCAGCTTGGTCAGTTCATGCTCGTCGATG
>JAVXWV010000816.1:0-2683 GCA_032230775.1 Mycobacterium sp.
TCATGTCCGACTGCGGGGTAACCGTCCCAGAGGGCATGGCTCATCGTAGGAATTCCGCGGTGATGGCGCAGCTTCATCGCGGATATCGTGATCTTGGGCCCATTCGACCACTGGTTTCGCACATGGCTGCGCGTCAGCGGGGCGCCACGATGAACATCTTCGCGGCGTGCGGCGGCACCCACGCGTCGACGGTAACCCGCACCGTCGTTGAGCTGTGTGCCCAGAGGTCACGCACCTCGTACTCGCTTGCCCGCGGCAGGCCCAGATCCGCGGCGGTCGTGTGGGCCTGCCCGGCATCCGTGCCGCGGTTCAACAGCACCACGGCGACAGCGCCGGAGGACATGGGCTTCGCCCACACCTGGAAGTCTGCGTATTCGGCTACCTTGTGACCCTGCATACCGCCCCAGTCCTGGTCGACCGCGATCATCTCGGGGTTGGTCAGCAGGTCATGTGTGGTGGCATCCATTGAGCGCAGGTCGTTGCCTGCCGTCAGCGGTGCGTTCAGCAGCGCCCATAGGCTGATGTGCGCGCGATATTCGTTGGGGGTCATTCCGCCGTTGCCCACCTCGAGCATGTCGGGGTCGTTCCAGCCGTTCGGATGTGAGAACCGTCCCAGGCCTGCTTGCTGGTCGGCGGTGGCGACGACGGCGTCCCATGAATCGGTGATGTCTTCGAACGTGCGCCAGTAATGCGCGCCGGTGTTACCCGCCCAACGCCACGGCTGTACTTCGCTCCACGCGCAAACGGAGTACACGATATCTCGGCTGCTGGCCTCCAGCGCCTTGCCCATCGCGGTGAACCGCTCGACCGCGGGTCGGCCCTGGCTGTAGCAGTCGTCGTACTTGAGCAGATCAACTCCCCAGGAAGCGAACGTCTTCGCGTCGGTGTTCTCGTGGTCGAGACTGCCGGGCAGGTTTTCGCACGTCGCGGTGCCTGCCGACGAGTAGATGCCGAGCTTGAGCCCCTCGGCGTGCACGTAGTCTGCGAGCGCCTTGATGCCGCTGGGAAAGCGCGTGGGGTCGGCCTGCAACCGCCCGCCAGCGTCGCGCTGAGGGGCCATCCAGCAGTCGTCGATGTCGACGTAGGTGTATCCCAGCGCGGCCATTCCGGAGGCCACCATCGCGTCGGCATTCCCGCGGACCGCATTCTCATCGACGGCGCAGCCCAGCGCGTTCCAACTGCTCCAGCCCATCGGCGGGGTTGGCGCGAGCGACGGCTTGCCTTCGGTGAGTTGTGCGCTTGCCGTCGCGGTGCCGATCACCAGTGCCGAGATGGCGAGCGCGCACGCCACCGACCGCGTCATCCCACAATGTTCGGCCGTCTGGGCCGGATCGGCGCGAATCTTGATACAGATGTGACCAGTGGCGTTGGCGTGAAAACTGAGGCGTCTGTCGTACCCTGTGGCACGTGGGACTATCCCGGCGCGACGTGCTCAAATTCGCCGCCGCCACGCCAGCCTTGCTCGGTCTCGGCGCAGGCTTTCAGGCGGTGTCGTCGGCGCTGGCTGCGCCGCGGGCCGCCGCGGCGCCACTGGGGATCCTCCTCGACTATGCGGCCGGAGTGATCACCGCAGGCGATCTGCGGGCGTCGGGCGCGCTGGGCGCGATCCGGTACGTCTCTGATCGGCGCCCCGGCGGGGCCTGGATGCTTGGCAAGCCGATCCAGCTTCCCGAGGCGCGCGACCTGTACCACAACGGACTGAAGATCGTGTCCTGCTACCAGTACGGCAAGCAGGACAACGCGGACTGGCTGGGTGGGCAGAACGCCGGCGTCGCACACGCCAAGAGGGGCTGGCAGTTGCACGTCGCGGCCGGCGGATCGTATGGCGCACCGATCTACGCGTCAATCGACGACGATCCCAGCTACGAGCAGTACAAGAGCCAGGTGGCGCCCTATCTGCGGGGGTGGGAGGCCGTCCTCGGCCATCAGCGCGTCGGTGTGTACGCCAACGCCAGGACCATCGACTGGGCACTGCAGGACGGGCTGGGTGCGTACTTCTGGCAGCACAACTGGGGCTCGCCGCAGGGGTTCACGCATCCGGCCGCACATCTGCATCAGGTCGAGATCGACAAGCGCAATGTCGGGGGCGTCGGTGTCGATATCAACGACATTCTCAAGCCGCGATTCGGGCAGTGGGACTAAATGTTACCGATCAGTAAGTAGCGCCAGCAAACTATTGCTCGGTATCGATGGCTGCGAGAAGACAAATCGGGTCAAGTTGTCGACTCTGAGCGCCCGGTCGTGCCCGTTGAGACGGGCCGAAATTTTTACATAACGATTACATAACAATACTGCCTTGATCAGCACTATTATGGGCTACTCGACCGTAACCACCTTCATGCAGGACGTTTGTACCGGGAGCGTTCAACCCGCGAACAAGCGGGTGTTATCGAACACGCGGTTACCCATGCGTAGAACTCGCCAGTAACCATTTGAGGCGGGAAAATGGTGCTGTCTCTTATGACACTCTTAGTACGGCTGGAGTGTCCGCTGGGCCGTCTACGACGACGCCCGTGCAGGACGCGCCTGGACCAGTCGGGATTCGACGCCGAATCGCATGGTCTCCGCATGGGAGCGCAGGCCATCACAGCTTCAGACGAAACAGCCACAGACGACGAGCGAGACGCGCGAAACGCATACCGAGGGAGATAACAAGACGTGACGATCAACGAACAGAGCAGGG
>JAVXWV010000894.1:0-3371 GCA_032230775.1 Mycobacterium sp.
TGGGCACCTCGCCGGTCGGCACGTTCCCCCCGAACGGCTTCGGCCTGATGGACATGATCGGCAATGTTTGGGAGTGGACGACGACGCGGTTCTCGGCGCACCACCGGCTCGACGGGCCGATGCAGTCCTGTTGCGGGCCTTCTGGAGCCGCCTGGCCGGCGACATCCGATCTAGTGCCGGATCCGGCGGTGAATCAGACGCTCAAAGGCGGTTCGCACCTGTGCGCACCGGAGTACTGCCACCGCTATCGTCCTGCGGCCCGCTCGCCGCAGTCACAGGACAGCGCGACGACGCACATCGGGTTCCGCTGCTGCCGCTAGACGCAGGCCTGTCGAATGAAGGCGGCAACGGCGCGCGGCTGTGACATGTAGACGGCGTGGCTTGCGGCCACCTCGCCGTTGGTGGCGCCAGCCCGCTGCGCCATTGCGCGCTGGGTGGACGGCGGATCATGCGGTCCTCGGTCGCAACCAGGTACCAGCTTGGCTTGCCGCGCCACGCAGGCTCGGTTACCTGCCCAGCCATGGCGTCCGCCGCCCACGGGACCTGGGCGTCGGCCATGAATGTGGCGACTGCGGCGGGCAGGTCGGCACCGAACGAAGTGTGAAACTTCGCCCTGTCTTGAAACAAGAACCCGCCAGGCGCGGGGACGATCGGTGACCCGGGCGCATCGGGGTCGCCGCCCAGCGCTTTCACCGACTCACCCTTATCCGGCGCGAATGCCGCGATGTAGACCAACTCCGTTACCTTGTCGTGGCTGCCGGCCTCGGTGATGACCGCGCCACCGTAGGAGTGCCCCACCAGTACGACCGGACCATCTTGCGCGTCGATGATCAGCCGCGTTGCTGCCGCGTCGCCGGACAGCGACAGGGTGGGATTCTGCACGACGGCGACGTGATGGCCGTCCTCGGTGAGAAGGTCGTAAACCGCCCGCCAGCTGGATCCGTCCACGAAAGCGCCGTGTACCAGAACGATGTTCACGTGTTGGGCTTGAATGTGTACGTATCGCCATGCGCGAGGTAGACGAACTCCGTGCCCGCAGTCGAGGTCAGGGCGGCCTCCTTGAAGTCGTCGAGTCCCGACAGGAATACCGAAAAGTCGTTGTAGTGGATCGGGATGGCGGTGCGAGGTTTGGTCATCTCGACCGCCCTGACTCCTTGCTCGCCCGTCATCGTGACAACGGTGACCAGGAAGGTCGTGCCACCCGTGTGGATCAGGCCGAGGTCGATGTCGGGGTAGCGGCGCGGGATGTCCTCCAGGCTATCGACGAGCATGGTGTCCCCGGTGATGTAGAGCCGGTAGAGCTGATCGCCGTTGCGGCTGAAGTCGAGCAGGTGTCCGTTGACGGGCATGAGCAGCGCGTTGACTGCGTCGTCTGTGGCGTGCTTGGCGGGCATCGCGGTGATCGTCAGCGTCGCGTCGCCCTTGTGCACCTCAAGTGATTCCCAGGTGTCGAGGGAATGGCCCCGCTCGAAGCCGAGAGCGCTGAGCTTGTCCACTGCGTCCGCCGTAGAGACGATCGGTAGTTTCTTGTCCAGCTCCTGGGCGGCGACGTCATCGAAATGATCGCCGTGATAGTGCGACAAGATGACCAGATCTATCGGTGGCAGGTCGGCGATCTGGCACGCCGGCTCCACCTCGCGCCGGGCCCAGATGCCATGACCCAGATGGACGTGCTCGCCTTTGTGCAGAAAAGCGGGATCGGTCAGGATGGTCAGCCCGCCGAACCGGATCAATGTGGTGGCGTTACCGATGAAGTAAAGATCGCCCTCGCTGAATTCTGCCGTCCCATCGGTGGTGAGCTCCAAAGAAGTCATCGTGTCGTCTCCTCTCCGACAGATGGTGATTCTTCACCGTTTACTACGCGTCCGGTACGGGCTCTGATGTCACAGTTCCCGGTTTTGGACAGATCTGCCCGGCCTCAACCGCTGGTGGCAACGGGACTGACACGCCTTGCTCGCTACGCGCGAGATTGCAGAGAGGGTCCTGCGGATCAGGCCGCACCGGTTCCGCCGAAGCGGACAGCCAAGGCGCGAAACGCGCCGGGAGCAAGCGCGCGCACGGTGGGGGCGATCCGAAGCCAGCGCGGTCTCCACTCTTCGGCGCGGTCGCGCTGCACCGCTCGGACCACAGCGGCGGCGACCGTGTCGGCGGGTATCGGCCGGGGCCGTGTACGTGTGTAGGGACTGCCGCGCGTCTCGAAGAAACCCGTGTCGACGACACCGGGCACGACGACGCTGATGTTGACGCCGGATCCGGCGGTCTCGCCCCGCAGGCTCTCGGCGAACGCGTCGAGGCCGGCCTTGGTTGCCGAATAGACGGCCTCGCCCGCGACTCCGGTGCGGCCGGCGATCGACGTCACAAAGGAGATCGCGCCGTGCTTGCGTTCGACCATCCCTGGCAACAGGGCGTGAGTGAGCTCGATCGAGGCCAGCAGATCGACCTCGACGAGTCGCCGAATCACGTCGACGGCCATTGCCGAGACACGTCCGAAATAACCGAAGCCCGCGTTGTTGACCAGGACATCGACGCGTCCGAACGCATCCAGTGCCTCGGTGGCGAGCCGCTGCCGGTCTGCGGGTGAGTTCAGGTCCGCGATCAGGGCGCGCCCGCCGACCTCGCGTGCGACGTCGCCTGTGCGGTCCGGGTCGCGGCCATGGACCAGCACCTGTGCGCCCTCTGCGGCGAAGCGCGCCGCTGCGGCGTGGCCGATTCCGGCCGATGCGCCGGTGACCAGCACGACAGCGTCGGTCAATTGCATGGCAACCATGTTTTCAGGCGACGACGACGGCGCGTTCGCCGCGGTCCGTATCGGCCCGGTACAAACGCCGTGTGCTCGACGCGTTGGCCAAGCCGACGATGCCGACAGAGATCAGCACTCCAGACACCGCGATGGCCGAAAGCACGCCGAGTCCGCGCGGCGCGGGCGCATCGAACGCGAGTATCCCCAACACGAAACTGGCGACGGGGTTGGTGACGCTCATGGCGGCGACGGCGGGCGGCAACGGACCGCTGGCGAACGCTATCTGTACCAACAACATTCCGCTCACCGCGGTCACGGCCAAGGCGTAGACGGGCCAGTCGGACAGCATGGCCGCCGCGCCGCCGTGATACAGATCCTCGACCGTCAGCTTCAGATAGACGGCATTGAGGGCGTGGCACAGGCCGGCGGCGACACCGACCAATGGGCCGGCAAACCACGGGAAGGTGTGCCGACTCAGCTGGCGAAGAATCACGATGAGGCAGACCATGCACACCGTCGCGATCAGCACTCGGTGCCGGTGCGGTGCGCCGTTGAGCGGTGAAGCGCCTGCCGTCAACAGGAGCACCAGTCCGGCGCAGACCGCGAGCGCCGACATCCAGTCACGTGCCGA
>JAVXWV010000025.1:0-5413 GCA_032230775.1 Mycobacterium sp.
CACGAACGGGCCGTTCCAGCAGGTCGAGTAAACCTCGGTCGCGCGACACCCTGTCAAGGGAGGAGCGGAAGGAGGCCACCCGACGGGCGATCGTCGCCGCCTCACTACGCCTGCTCGAGGACCAAAGCTTCGCGGCGCTGAGCCTGCGTGAAGTCACCCGAGAGGCCGGCATCGTGCCCGCCGCGTTCTACCGGCACTTCGAGTCGATGGAGGCGCTCGGGCTTGTGCTCATCGACGAGTCGTTCCGCGCGCTGCGAGACATGCTGCGTGGTGCACGAGCAGGCAAGCTCGATCCGAACCGCGTCATCGAATCCTCGGTCGACATCCTCATCGACGGGGTCAACGAGCGTCGCGAATATTGGCGCTTCATCGGACGTGAGCGCTCAAGCGGCGTCACGGTGCTGCGCTACGCGATCCGCACCGAAATCCGGTTGATCACTTCCGAGCTGGCGATCGACCTCGCCCGTGGTCCCGGGCTGAACACCTGGAGCAGCGAGGACCTCAACATCCTGGCCAGTCTGTTCGTGAACTCGATGATCGTGATCGCCGAGGCCATCGAGGACGCGACCGATTCGGCGGCGATCGACGAGATCAAGCGAATCGCGGTCAAGCAGCTGCGGATGATCGTCGTCGGCGTCGGCGGGTGGCGCAGCGCGGGCTAGCGTGTGGCCATGTCGCATCTCGAATTGACCTATCCGCGTCCCGACATCGCCGTCCTCACGCTGAACCGGCCGGAGAAACTCAACGCGCTGAACTACGAGCTCGTCGAGGAGCTGCACGCCGCCATCGACGAGCTCGGCGCCAATAATGACTGCCGGGTCGTCGTGCTGACCGGGGCCGGTCGGGGATTCTGCTCGGGTCTGGACCTGACGGATCCGAGCCCCCCGCAGGCGGGCGGCGGCACCGAGTTTCCGAGGTCGGGCATGCGCTGGCAGGAGCGCATCGCGAACCTCACCTCGCGGATACACCGGCTTCGGCAGCCGGTGATCGCGGCGGTCAACGGCCCCGCCTACGGCGGCGGGTTCGGCATCGCACTGGCCTGCGACATCCGAATCGCCTCCGAGTCGGCACGGTTCTGCACACAGTTCATCAAGCTCGGCCTCGGCGGCTGCGACATCGGGGTCAGCTACACGCTGCCGCGCATCGTCGGCGCCGGGCAGGCGTTTGATCTGATTCTGACCGCGCGAGTGGTCGATGCCGACGAGGCGCTGCGGTTGGGCATCGTCTCGCGATTGTCAGGCTCGGTGGTCGACAACGCACTGGCGATCGCCGAAACACTGTGCGGCTATGGCAAATTCGGAGTCGAGTCGACCAAGCAGGTGATGTGGGCGAACCTCGAGGCATCGAGCCTGGAGGCCGCGTTGCACGTGGAGAACCGCAGTCAGATCCTGGCGTCGACCAGTGGAGAGATGCTCGAGGCGGCTAACGCGGCGTTCCACCACCGTCAGCAATGATGACCGTGCCGGTCATGTAACTTCCGGCGTCGGAAGCTAACAGCAGTGCGGCACCGACCATTTCGTCCGGCGTCGCCAGTCGCTTCATCAGCGTGGCGCCGGCCATATGGTCAATGGCCTGTTGCGGGTTGTTGCGCATCATGTCGGTGTCGACAGGTCCGGGTGCGATAGCGTTGACCCGGATGCCGACCGACGCATACTCGGCGGCCATCGACCGGGTGAACGACATCAACGCCGCCTTCGTAGATGAATAGATCGATGTCGCCGCCGCGAAGTTGAACGCTCCGACCGAGATCATATTCACCACCGCGGCATGCGAACTCGCCTTGAGATGGGGCAGCGCAGCCTGCACGAGGAACACCGGGCCGCGCAGGTTGACCTCGTAGGACTTGGTCAACGCCTCTGCAGTCATCTCACCCAGTGGCTGCGCCAGCGCATTGGCGGCGTTGTTCACCACAACATCGACGCCTCCGAACTCGTCGACGGTTCGTTGCACCAGTGCTCCGAGGTCTTCGATGTTGCCGCTGTGCGTTGGCACGCCGATGGCTGCTCCGCCAAGCCCACGCAGATGCTCCGCGGCCTGCTCGCAGGCGTCGGGTTTGCGGCTGGCCACCACCACATTCGCGGCGGCCAGCACGAAGCCTTCTGCCAGCGCGAGGCCGATGCCTCTCGTGCCACCCGTCACGATGACGGTGCGGCCGGTCATGTCGAAGAGACGGTCAAACGATGCGCGATCCACGTGGTCAGTAGAACAGATCCGGATTCGACGCCACCCACTGCTCAACGGTTTTGGCCGGCCGGCCGGTGATCTGCTCGACGTCGTTGGTCGCGCGGTTGTAGCGGTCTTCGCGATGCAACCGCGCCATGGTGGCGATGTGCTGCTGGACGTGCTCCGGCAGGCCGATCGGTGCCAGCACCTTGCGCTGCCATTCGTCGTAGGGGACGTCTTCGCCGACGACCGTTCGTCCCAGTCCACGGGTGTACTGCTCTGCCAGGCCGTCGATGTCGAGCACTTCGGGGCCGGTCAGTTCGTATACGTTGCCGATGTGATCGGCGGGATCACGAAGGAGGGCGGCGACGACGCGCGCCACGTCGGCCGCGGCGATCGGCGAGGTGTGACCGGTTCCGAACGGCAGCAGGAGCACACCCCGGTCCCGGATGGTGGGCGCCGCAAGGTCGGCGAACAACGGATTGTCAAGGAAAGCCGTTGGGCGCACATGGATTACCGGCAGGCCCGACCAATTGAGCACATGCTCGGCCAACCAGTGCAGCCTCTGGTGTTGGGATTCACCGGTGCTCGTCAGCGTCATCTGCGACACCGTCATCTGGGACATGTTGACGATCGCGTCGAGCTGGCCACGCTCCAGCGCCACCGCAGAGACTTCCGCGGTTGCCAGCAGGTAGTCCGCCGAAACGCTCATGTTGAAGAACATTCGGCTGGCGCCTTGCATGGCGACGGCGATGTCGCCTGCGCGCGTGAGATCGCCGACGACAACCTCCGCGCCCAGCGCCCGCAGTTGATCGGCGCGCTCGTCGTCACGATGCACCATTGCGCGCACGTGCTCACCGTCGTCCAGCAGTAGCTCCACGACGCGACGGCTGACGCCTCCGACTCCTCCACCGGCGCCGGTGATCAGATACATGGCCCTAGTCGGCCATCGTCCAGATGGATGTGGAAATCAGGTCACCACGGTCGAGTCCGGTCGCGCGGTGCTCGTGCACCTTGAGGTACTCCTCATTGGTCACCATGTCGAGAAACGCCGCGGGAGAGGGGTATTCGACGACGATAATGGCGTCCCACCAAGGCTGCTCGCCTTCGCCGATCACCACAGCAGGTGCGGCACCTGCGTAACGGACGGTGCCGCCGACGCGCTGCAGATGCGGGCCGACCTCTTGCGCGTAGCGCAGGTAGCTTTCGCGGCCACCGCCGGCGCGGAACTGCAGCAGGTTGATCATCACAACGGGCTCGTCCGCCGGCCTCCCTGCGAGGGCCGTTAACTGTTCGGGGGTCGGTTCCAACGACGAACTCATGGCTTGCTCCTTAGCGGGGATCGACATACTGACTTGCCTCATTGTGTGCGGTTATTCGACGTTGGCTCTCGAACCGACGGCGATTACCGGTCACGGGATCGTCGAACTCGAGACTGTGCGCCAGAAGTTGCAGTGGCTGCGTGAAGTCGTCCTGGGCGATATCGATGACAATGGGATACAGCGGGTCACCAAGTATCGGCAAGCCCAGTGAGGCCATGTGTACACGAAGTTGATGTGTGCGCCCAGTCCGCGGAGTGAGGCGATAGACGCCATCGCCGAGATGCTCGACCAGCGTCTCTGCGTTCGGCTCGCCCGGCTCTGCAAAGGCTTGTAACTGCCCGCGTTGCTTGACTATTCGATTGCGCAGCACCGCCGGTAGCTCGAGATCCGGATTGACCTCCGCCCGCGCCAGATACGTCTTGCTCACCAATCCGCGGGAGAACAGCGTCTGGTAGGCACCCCGAATCTCACGCCTCGTCGTCAACAGCAGCACACCCGCCGTCAACCGGTCCAGCCGGTGCGCGGGACTCAGCTCCGGCAGGTCGAGCTCTCGGCGCAAGCGCACCACCGCCGTCTGCGCAACGTGCCTGCCCCGCGGCATCGTCGCGAGGAAATGCGGCTTGTCGACCACCACGATGTCGTCATCGCGGTACAGCACCGGAATGTCGAACGGCACCGGTACCTCGTCGCGCAGTTCGCGGTAGAAATAGACGTGTGCCCCTGCCCTCAGCACCGTGGTTTCGGTGACTACCGTCCCGTCGGGCAAAACTACCTCTCCCGCAAGCACTTTCGCTGCCACATCGTCGCCCCAGCGCGCCCGCAACTCGTCGACAACCACTCCGCCGCGTAGCCGCACCCGCGCCGGACCCAGGCCGTCGCGCACCGGAAGCGGTGCGGCACGCCTCAATTGAGCGGAACCGGTTCCAGGATCTCGGCGCGTGCCTCCGGTGCGGCCGCACGCAGCGCGTCGGCGGACTCGTCGTCGGGCTGAGCCTGCGACATCACCTCGGCTTCGACCCGTGCAATGTAGGTCGACACTTCACGGTCGACATCCTCGGCGCTCCATCCGAGCACGGGTGCGACGACCTCGGCCACTTCGCGAGCGCAATCCATGCCGCGGTGCGGATATTCGATCGAGATTCTCATCCGCCGTGCCAGGATGTCCTCGAGGTGCAGCGCACCTTCGGCCGCGGCGGCATACCACGCCTCCACTTTCAGATACACGGGCGCATCGGTGATCGGTGTCAGCAGCTCAGGCCGGCCCTCGGCCACCGCCAGCACCTCGCCGATCATCGAGCCGTACCGGTCCAGCAGATGGCGCACCCGATACGGGTGCAGGCCGTAATGCGCACCGACGCTTTCGGTTTGGTTGATCAGCGCGAAGTAGCCGTCGGCGCCCATCAGTGGCACCTTCTCGGTGATCGACAGCGCCACCCGGGCCGGGATGTACTCGGCGGCGGCGTCGATCGCATCGGCAGCCATCACCCGATAGGTGGTGTACTTGCCGCCTGCGATGGCCACCAGGCCCGGGGCGGGCACCGCGACCGCGTGCTCGCGGGACAGCTTGGACGTTTCCTCGCTCTCCCCCGCCAGCAGTGGGCGCAGCCCCGCATAGACCCCGTCGATGTCGTCGTGGCTCAACGGCGTGGCCAGCACGGTGTTGACGGTTCTAAGGATGTAGTCGATGTCGGCCTTGGTGGCCGCGGGGTGGGCCAGGTCGAGGTTCCAGTCCGTGTCCGTCGTGCCGATGATCCAGTGAGTGCCCCACGGGATGACGAACAGCACCGACTTCTCGGTGCGCAGGATGATCGCGACCTCGCTGACGATCCGGTCGCGGGGCACCACGATGTGCACGCCTTTGGAGGCCCGCACCCGGAACCGTCCGCGCTGCTTGGACAGCGCCTGGATCTCGTCGGTCCACACCCCGG
>JAVXWV010000053.1:0-3228 GCA_032230775.1 Mycobacterium sp.
CAACCCGCGCCGCCCTATGCGGCGAACTGTGGATACGCACCGAGGAGCGTTTCCACGCCGGCATGCGCGCCGCGCTGGCGACATCGCAGGAACCGCAGACCCGCTGCGTCGCGGCCGCCCGGTTCACCGTGCAATGGTGCCGCGATCACCCGGTCGAGGCCCAAGTGTTGCTGACCGGTGCCGACGCGCTGGGTGAAGCCGACTGGCCTGACGAAATGACGAGCCGCCGCAAACGTTTACACAGCACGCTGCGCCGGATGCTGGCCGGAGTGCCCTCCGACCTGGATCGCGTCAACGCGGCGGTGATCGACATTCCGTATGCCGTCGTACGCAGGCACCTGGTCGCGCGGCGCGCCATCCCCGCGAGCGCGGACGTCATCGTCGAACAATGCGCGCGCACACTTATACCGGCTAGTTAACTTTTCACCGTGCGTGCGGCGAGTCGCGTTCGATCCCGGCCGACTTCGTGATCTGGTAAGGCATGCGGTCTGTGAAGGCCACGGCATGGCGGCACGGCAAACCGGGTCGAATAATGGTCCCGGTATTCCTTCTGTGCGGGGCGATCATCCTGACCCTGGTCGTGGGAGACCTGCTGTCGAAGGCGCGTGCAGAGCCCGGAGTCCTTCAGACTGACGATCGGGGATTCATCGATAAGGCGGCCCGATGCGCCGCGCCGAAGTCCGCCGTCGCTCTCGGCCGCACCGAACAATCGCTGGTCGCGATCTGCGTCGACGGCAGCGGCCACTATGAATATCGCGGTATGCGGGTAAAGGACATTTCCGCGCTCAAGGTCCCCGGCGCCGTGATGCTGGGCGGCAAGTACGTGGCCCGCAACGCCGACTTCACCTACGTCTTCTCGGCGAAGGAACTGATGATCCTCCAGGGCTGGGGGTGGGTGATCCGTAAGGAGCCGATGGTCGCCTTCGTCGAGCCGCGGCCGCCAGTCGGGGGCTAACTGATCGGGACCCGGTCCGGCGACCCCGTCACCACGCAGTGGGTGTGGCTGTAAATGGTGGCCATGCACTGATTGCAGTGAGTGCACTTCGACAGGACGGAATGCGCCTCCCCGTCGGCCTGAATCCGGTTGATCAGATCCGGTTCGGCCAGCAGCGCGCGGCCCATCGCGACGAAGTCGAAGCCCTCGGCCATCGCCAGGTCCATGGTTTCCCGGTTGGTGATGCCGCCCAACAGGATCAGCGGCATCTTCAATTCGGCGCGGAACAGCTTGGCGTCGCGCAGCAGATACGCCTCGCGGTACGGGTACTCGCGGAAGAACTTCTTGCCCGTCATCCGGATGCCCCACCGCAGCGGCGGTTTGAACGCGCCCGCGAACTGCTTGACCGGCGCATCACCGCGGAACAGGTACATCGGATTGACCAGTGAGCTGCCCGCGGTCAGTTCGATGGCGTCCAGACCGCCGTCTTCCTCAAGCCATTTGGCAGTCTGCAGCGACTCCTCGGTCGAGATGCCGCCGCGCACACCGTCGGACATGTTGAGTTTCGCGGTCACCGCGATCTGGTCGTTCACCGCGCGCCGCACCGCCATCACCATTCCGCGGGCCACCTTGGCACGGTTCTGGAGCGACCCGCCGAACTCGTCGGCGCGGCGGTTGATGAGCGGGCTGAGAAACGAGCTGGCGAAGTAGTTGTGGCCGAGGTGGATCTCAACCGCGTCGAAGCCGGCCTCGATTGCGAACCGGGCCGCGTCGGCATGCGCGTTGATGACGTCGGTGATGTCGTCGCGCGTGGCCTTCTTCGCGAAACGCATCGCCAGCGGGTTGAAGAATCGCACGGGCGCCAGCGCCTTGGCCTTGTTGGAGCGGGCGTCGGCGACGGGGCCCGCGTGACCGATCTGCGCACTGATCGCGGCGCCCTCGGCGTGGATGGCCGCGGTGAGCGTCTGCAGCCCTGGGATGGCTTCGGGCCGCCACCAGATCTGCCGTCCCTCGGTCCGCCCGCCAGGCGACACCGCCAGATAGGCGACGGTCGTCATGCCGACGCCGCCCGCTGCGGGCAGCCGGTGATAGTTGATCAGGTCGTCGGTGACGAGGGCGTTCGGCGTAGAGGCCTCGAACGTCGCCGACTTGATGATCCGGTTCCGCAGGGTCACCGGGCCGAGCTTGGCCGGGGTGAACACATTGGGCTGAGTGTCCATACGGGGGAGCCTGCCACAATGGCCTCCGTGGGTGCGATCACATTGGACGGCAAGGCCACGCGCGACGAGATCTTCGTCGACTTGAAGGAGCGCGTTGCGCGGTTATCGAAGGCGGGCCGCACGCCCGGACTGGGCACGGTCCTGGTCGGCGACGACCCCGGCTCACATGCGTATGTGCGGGGCAAGCACGCCGACTGCGCGAAGGTGGGCATCAATTCGATACGCCGCGACCTTCCCGCCGACATCAGCCAGGCCAAGCTCGACGAGACGATTGACGAACTCAACGCCAACCCCGAATGCACGGGCTACATCGTGCAGTTGCCGCTGCCGAAGCACCTCAACGAGAACGCCGCGCTGGAGCGCGTCGACCCCGGCAAGGACGCCGACGGGCTGCATCCGACCAACCTCGGCAGGCTGGTGCTCAACGAGCCTGCCCCGCTGCCGTGCACGCCGCGCGGCATCGTGCATTTGTTGCGCCGCTACGAGGTCGAGATCGCTGGGGCCCATGTGGTGGTCATCGGGCGTGGCGTGACCGTCGGGCGCCCGCTCGGGCTGTTGCTCACCCGGCGGTCGGAGAACGCGACAGTGACGTTGTGCCACACCGGAACTCGAGATCTGCCGACGCTGACACGGCAGGCCGACATCATCGTTGCCGCGGCGGGCGTGCAGCACCTGGTGACGGCCGACATGGTGCGCCCTGGCGCGGCCGTGGTGGATGTGGGTGTGGCTCGTGACGCGGACGGGAAGCTCGTTGGTGATGTGCACCCCGACGTGTGGCAGGTCGCCGGTCACGTTTCGCCGAACCCGGGTGGCGTCGGCCCGCTGACCCGGGCATTCCTGCTGACCAACGTCGTCGAACGCGCGGAAGCGCTCGCCCGCGCGTGACAGCGACGAGCGCTTGCGCGTGGGGGTACCTCCCCCCCGAAGGGCAGGGGGCGAACCAATGGCCCTGAAGGAGTTCGCCCGCAAGGTGTTTGGCGGGCAGTGGCCAATCCTGCTGGTCGGCCTGATCATCATTGCGGCGTTCGGGTTGGTGATCGCCGGTTACTGGCGACGCGGCGCGCTGGTGCTCGG
>JAVXWV010000093.1:0-7121 GCA_032230775.1 Mycobacterium sp.
CAGGTGACGCAATGATCGCTCAGTGCCATTTCGTCCAGTCGGCGACCACCGGCCAGGTCGCTTCGTTTCCGGGGTCCGGCGCCCATGCGACGTTGGCGAGGATGTCCAGGACTACGGACGGGTCGCGGCCGCCGGGTTCGAACTCGACAAGCATGCCGGGTTGAAGCTGCACTGAGACCCTAAAGCTGGACTCATCGTAGAGGCCCTCCTTTCCGCCAACCTTCACCGGAACCACGTTGTGTTGCACGCCGCCGCTGGGCTCTCGGTAATCACGGGGAGCTATGTGCACGCTCAGACTTTCCGAGGCGGACCTGCAGTCGCGAGTGGCCCCGATGTCGGTCAGTCCACAAGCAGCAAAATCGATCATCGTCCCGTAGTCGAGCTTGCCGGGCTCGTCACGATGAGTGTCGACGTCGATCTGCGCCAACGGTATGTCGTCGGGCAGCTTCGCCAGAGAGAGCGGAAGACGGATCGGGGTGCGCTCGGCGGGTTTAAGGGCACGAGCCAATTCGAGCAGCTGGTCGAGTCCACTCGTTGTGCTTGTCATGCCAACCGCGGTTACCCCTGCGTTGTCCGCGTACTGCCACGCGAGCATCGCGTCCTTGGTTTTGTCGGCTTCGTCGAGCGGGCGGAAGAACCCGTCGTTGTCGCCGTTCACGCTCACCGGCTGGCCGGTCTGCGCATCCGTTGGGTCGAACTTGCCGGGGGCATAGGCGGTAAGCGTCGCCGTCCATGGAGCGCAGCCGTTGCAGCGCCGCCGCATCTCCGTATCACGGACCGGCCGGAAATCGAACTGTTGGAAGTCGCCCGTGATTGTGCGGTTGAGTTCCTCCCAGCCCTGTGGCTGGTTGGGCGTGACGCCCATCCAGCGAGGGTCGAACTGGCTGGCGATGGCGGGAGCCGGCGGCGGGACAGGAGGGCTGGTCGCGCTCGACGACGACGCCTGCGGGGTCGGGTCGGCGGAGTGTTGGGTGCTGCAGCCAACGGCTACCACCATGACGGCTGCCAGAATGAGATACCGGACGACCTTCTCGCCAGCAAGCTATCGGCTTACCCACAGCCACGCTTGGCTTTTGAAAAGTCGACGACGACGCTATTCCATCAATTGAGCCGCCACCGTCGCGCCGAGCTCCCAACACGATTCGATGTCCGCCTTGTTCGGCTTGCCCGACACCACAACGTGCTCAGCGGCTTTCACCCACCCCAGACCTGTCGTGATGGCGGTGACGCCCTTCTCGGCTCCTTCGGTGCCCTCGTTGCCGTGGAGGTACAGCCCGAACGGTCGTCCACGTGTCGCGTCGAGGCACGGGTAGTAGCAGACGTCGAACGCGTGCTTGAGAGCTCCGCTCATGTAGCCGAGGTTGGCCGGCGAGCCGAGTAGGTAGCCGTCGGCCTCCAGCATGTCGGTCGGTGAGACCGTGAGCGCGGGTCGCCGCACGACCTCCACGCCCTGGATCTCGGGGTCGGTGGCGCCCGACACCACGGCCTCGAACATCTGCTGCATGTACGGAGACGGTGTGTGGTGGACGATCAGCAGCGTCTTGCTCACTGGTGTTCCTCCATTTCGACAGCCTTCTTCATCGTCTCGCGCGCGCGGCTGCGGTCGCCCGCGTAGTCGTATGCGCGTGCCAGCCGATACCAGCGCCGCCAATTGTCAGGATCGTCTTCCAGCTCGGTGCGAACGGTTTCGAACAGCGAGTCGGCAGCGTCGCGCCGGATGCGTCCCGACGGCATCCGCGGCAGGGAGCTGACGTCGAGCTCCATGCCTTCCTCTTTGATGATGCGACCAAGCCGCTGGTGGGCGAGGCCGGCTTTCAGCGTGCTGACCATGACCCAAATACCGATCAACGGAAGGACCATCAAGGCCAAGCCGAGTCCGATGGCGGCAGGACGTCCTGAAGTGATGAACGCCATCGCGATGCGGCCCAGCATCACGAAGTACACGACCAGGGCGACGCACATGAAGCCGATCACCAGCTGGATGCGCAAGGCGCGCGCCCCGTCGGTCATGCCAAGTCAAGGAAGGGCTCGAGTCCAACTGTGAGGCCGGGGTGTTCGCGGACGGTGCGGACCGCCAGCAGTACACCGGGTACGAACGACGTGCGGTCGAGGCTGTCGTGCCGGATCGTCAGCGTCTCCCCCTGGGTGCCGAAGAGTACCTCCTGATGAGCGACCAGCCCGGCGAGCCTGACCGAGTGGACTGGAATGCCATCGACATCTGCGCCACGGGCACCCTCGATGCCGGTGCTGGTGGCATCGGGGTTGGGCGGCAAGCCTTTCCGGGCCTCCGCGATGAGGCGAGCGGTGCGGGCAGCGGTGCCGGACGGCGCGTCTGCCTTCTGCGGGTGGTGCAGTTCGATAACTTCGGCCGATTCGAAGAAGCGGGCGGCCTGCTTGGCGAAATGCATTGAGAGCACTGCGCCGATGGCGAAGTTCGGGGCGATAACAACAGCGGTAGTCGGCGACCTTTCCAACCACGCCTGGACTTGCTGCAGGCGCTCATCGGTGAAACCAGTGGTGCCGACCACGGCGTGGATTCCGTTGTCGATCAAGTAGTTCAGGTTGTCCATGACGACGTCGGGATGGGTGAAGTCGATGACGACCTCGGTCTGGCTGTCGGTGAACAGGCTTAGCGCATCACCCGCGTCGACCCCGGACGTGAACGTGAGGTCGTCCGCGGCCTCGACGGCTTGCACGATCGTCGCGCCGACCTTGCCCTTGGCGCCAAGCACACCCACTCGCATGGCTGGCAGCCTAATGGGAATCGATCAGCGTGGCGTTGACCGGCTTGAGATGGTGTTCGCGGGACGCTGATCACTGAGCCGCTGGCCGGTGAGCACTTCCGCAGCCTGGAGTGTGTGTTTCGATTCCTAGGACTAGATCGTGCCCCGGCCGGTTCGGTGAGGTCGCTTGTAGCGCTGATGGGATGTCGTGCCGGATGTCGAGCACTGATCCATTAGGTCGCCGCCGGTGTCCTCGGGCTCGGGAAGGCCAACGAAGACCCAGATCAGAGGAGGTGGCGATTGATGATCTTCGTCGGCGATGACTGGGCCGAAGACCATCACGACGTGTACCTGATGAACGATGCCGGGCAACGCCTGACATCACGACGATTACCCGAAGGCCTGGCCGGAATCCGGGGCTTGCACGAACTGATCGCCGCACACGCCGACGATCCCGGTGAGGTGATGGTGGGGATCGAGACCGACCGCGGATTGTGGGTCTCGGCGCTGACCGGGGCGGGCTATCAGGTGTGGGCGATCAACCCGATGGCCGCAGCCCGCTACCGCGATCGCCACCACGTCTCGGGCGCGAAGTCCGATGCCTCCGATGCCAAACTGCTGGCCGATCTCGTGCGGACCGATCGGCACAACCACCGGCTCGTGGCGGGAGACAGCCCCGACGCCGAAGCGATCAAGGTGCTGGCCCGTACCCATCAGAGTCTGATCTGGGCGCGGATCCGGCATGCCAACATGTTGCGCAGTGCGCTGCGCGAGTACTACCCCGCGGCGTTGCAGGCATTCGACTCGCTCACCGAGCGTGACGCGTTGGCGATCTTGGGTCGCGCGCCGACCCCGCAGCAGGGTACTCGGCTGAGTCTGTCCAAGATCAGTGCTGCGCTCAAAGCTGCTGGGCGTCAACGCAATATCGAGACCCGTGCCCGCGAGATCCAGACCGTTCTACGCACCCAACACCTCACCGCACCCGAAGCGGTGACCGCCGCGTTCGGGGCCACCACGACCGCGGCGGTGAACATCATCGCCGAACTCAACCATCAGATCGGTGATCTCGAGGCCGTGCTGGCCGACCATTTTGAGACACACCCGGACGCCGACATCTACCTCTCCCTGCCAGGACTTGGTGTTGTGCTCGGCGCCCGGGTGCTCGGTGAGTTCGGGGACGACCCGAACCGCTACACCACCGCCAAGTCTCGCAAAAACTATGCCGGAACATCACCATTGACCGTCGCCTCAGGCAAGAAACGTGCCGTGCTGGCCCGCCGGGTCCGCAACCGACGGCTCTACGACGCTCTCGACCAATGGGCCTTCTGCGCCCTGACCAGCAGCCCCGGCGCCCGCGCCTTCTACGACCAACACCGGGCCGCCGGCGACACCCACCACCAAGGACTACGCGCCCTGGGCAACCGCCTCGTTGGCATCCTGCACGGCTGCATCCGACACCACACCCCCTATGACGAACACAAAGCCTGGGCACACCGCACCCAAAACACCGCCGCAGCTTGACGACTTACAAAGATGGGATGTCTAGTCCGTTGGCATGAGCTCTCTCTGCGGACCACTCTGGCCACGTGAGTTGACTTGTGCCACTTGGTTTCGCCTGTGGATAGATTTTCTAAATTTGTCGGTTAATCGAACTAGTGTTCGATGTATGGGTACGGGGCAGTATCGGATCGGGAGGCCATCGCGGCCGTCCTCGACCGGTTCGAGGCTGCCACCCCTAAGGCATTGTTCGGGTGTTCAGCTCGGTGCAGCTTGACTTCATTCCTAGTCAAGACCACCTCTGCACCTTCCGCGGTCGTGCCCTTCACCTCCCCTTTGACAATCACTTGGCCCTTGGACGCACGTATGTCGTAGGACTCCTGCAGACAAGGTCGCTAGCGGCGTGTCAGGTTTTCGAATCGAACACACGTTGGATACGGTGCGGACCCAGTGATGAGAGCAGACGCTTGGGCGGCTTTGGCCCAATGGCTCACCGTGGCTGTTGCCGGGTGGGCGCTGATCTATGCGCGTGGACAGGTCAAGGAAGCGCGGGACACACGCGAACGGGTGGCACAGCCGGACGGTGGTTGGGGCATTTCAGTTTCGCCCTGACGCTAACCACCCGCGCGGATTACATCCGTGAGGACGAACTGGCGACACCGAAGCTTTGACACCTGGAGGAAATGCACACCCGCCGACAGTTGCAACGTCGCGGACCTGTGCAGCAGATCGTGCGGCCGAACGCCCTTCACGGCTGCGACCGGTGTGCCGCAGGCAAGACGCCCCAGCCGAAGCCGAGGGCGCCTGTGCGGTGCGGTGCGATACGCGTCAGATTTCAGCGGTCCCCGCCGTGATGAAACAGCAGAGCGCCCTCATAGCCATACCCGAAGAATGGATACTGCTGCTGAGCGGCGTCCAGCGCCGCGTTACCCGGCTCAGTATTGATCTGCACGTTGCCAGGCGTCTGACATTGCGTCGCATTACCCGTATATGTGCACTCGACGGTGCTTGCATTGGCAATTGCGGAGAAGCCCACAGCGGCACCGCCGATGATGCCAGCGGCAGCCACAGGGGCCGCAACGAAGCGGATGAGGTTGCGAGACATGGTTGCGTTCATTGTGAGTTTTCCTTTGCGAGTTGGGTGTTGGGTTTTGCCTGCCGTTGTTTTGCGGCCTACCACGACTATTCCGCGGCGGTACCTTGGTGTCAGTCCGCCGAACGGCCAGTAAGGATGATGAAAGGCGTGTCCGCCGATTAGGGGATAGCGTGTCCGCCCATTGGCGGAGCGCCTTCTCTTTGCCGTCGCGCGCTAGAGCGGCGAGGCGCCGCGAAGGTGCTCGAAGATCAGCGACGTCTGTGTCCCCGCCACATCGGCGTCGGCGTTGAGGTTCTCGACCACAAACGACCGTAGGTCGTCGGTGTCGCGCGCGGCGACGTGCAGGATGAAATCCTCGGCGCCTGCGAGAAAGTAGACATCCATCACCTGCGGCTTGCGCCGGATGTTCTGAATGAAGCTGCGGATCTTGCCGCGGGCATTGGATTGCAGGCTCACCGAGATCATCGCCTGCAGGTTCAAGCCGATGGCCGCCGGATCGATGTCGGCATAGAAGCCGCGGATCACTCCAATGTCCTGCAGCCGCCGCAGCCTGGCGTGACACGTCGACGGGGCGATGCCGACACCATCAGCGAGTGCGCTGTTGGGGATACGGGCATCGGCGTGCAGCGTCAGAAGGATCCGCCGATCCACGTCGTCGAGTTCAGGCAGCTGTCGAACATCCTTCGGCGAACGCGGCTGACGCGCCGAGCGAACTGAGGATTCTTCGGTCACCCGCCAATCATATCGAATGATAATCAGGGTGATTGCCATATTGCCGAATGTTCTTCACAATTCTAGGTACCAACACGACTTTTAGGAGCCGTCATGCGCGTCGGAATCCCGACCGAGATCAAGAACAACGAGTATCGAGTCGCCATCACCCCTGCGGGCGTGGCCGAGCTGGTCCATCGCGGCCACGAGGTGATCATCCAGTCCGGTGCGGGTGAAGGCTCGGCGATCTCCGACGCGGACTTCAAGCGGGCGGGCGCACAGCTGATTAGCGGTGCCGACGCGGTCTGGGCCGAGGCGGATCTGCTGCTGAAGGTGAAGGAGCCGATCGAGGCCGAATACTCACTCATGCGCAAGGGTCAGACTCTCTTCACCTACCTGCACCTCGCAGCGTCGAAGCCCTGCACCGACGCGCTACTCGCCTCGGGGACCACGTCGATCGCCTATGAAACCGTGCAGACCGCCGACGGCGCGCTGCCACTGCTGGCCCCGATGAGCGAGGTTGCGGGGAGGCTGTCGGCCCAGGTCGGCGCCTATCACCTGATGCGCAGCCACGGCGGCCGCGGCGTCCTGATGGGCGGCGTCCCTGGCGTCGCCCCCGCCGAAGTCGTCGTTATCGGCGGAGGCATGGCCGGTTACAACGCCGCCCGCGTCGCGAAGGGTATGGGCGCACACGTGACCGTGTTCGACCTCAACGTCAACACTCTGCGCAAGATCGACGGTGAGTTCAACGGCAGCATCGAGACCCGGTACTCGTCGATGCTCGACCTAGAGGATGCGGTCAAGCAGGCCGACTTGGTGATCGGCGCCGTGCTGGTGCCCGGTGCAAAGGCCCCCAGGCTGGTGACGAATTCGACTGTCGCACACATGAAGTCGGGCGCTGTTCTGGTCGACATCGCCATTGACCAGGGTGGCTGCTTCGAGGATTCGCGTCCCACCACCCACGACGACCCCACGTTCGCCGTCCACGACACGCTGTTCTACTGCGTGGCCAACATGCCCGGCGCGGTGCCCCGCACATCGACCTACGCGCTAACCAACGCCACCATGCCGTATGTGCTGAAGCTGGCAGACAA
>JAVXWV010000216.1:0-2548 GCA_032230775.1 Mycobacterium sp.
GTGGAGCTAAGGGGACTCGAACCCCTGACCCCCACACTGCCAGTGTGGTGCGCTACCAGCTGCGCCATAGCCCCGTGAAGTTGTGCTCATCGAAGTTACACCACCTGCGGTTAGCGTTCAAAACCGCTGGTCACGGCAGTTCGCCACCGACCTCCGGGCCAAGCGCGCGGGCCGGGGTGTGCTCGGACGGCCGCAGCCGGGTCTCGGGTGCCAGCACCCAGCCGATCGCCGCGACGAGCAGAATCACGCCGCTGATCACGAAGGCAGCCCCGAACGTAAAGTGCTGCGCGATCTCCCCGACCGCGAGCGACCCGACGATCGCGCCGAAATCAGCCATCATCTGGTAGGTCGCGACGGCGGTCCCGCCCCTCGCCTTGCTGCCGATGATGTCCGCGACGGCGGCCTGCTGCGGCGCAGTGAACATGCCCGCTGCCGCACCGGCCACCAGGGCTCCGGCCAGGAACAGCGTCAATGACGAGGCCAGGCCCACCGCCACCGTCGCTACCCCGGACACCGTAAGGCCGACGATCAACAGCGTGCGCCTGCCGATGCGATCCGACAGATAGCCGCTGGGGATGACTGCGGCCACATTGCCAATCGCGAACGTCGCCAGAGCAAGACCCGCGACGCGCGGACCGCGATGCAACACCTCGGTGATGAACAGCGGCACCAGCGCGATGCGCAAGCCGAACACCGACCAGCCCGTCGCGAAGTTGGAGAACAGCGCCGACCGAAATGCCCTGTTGCCCAAAGCAATCCGTAGGGTCAACGGCGGTTCGGTGTCCTCTGCGGGCGCCGCCAGCGACGAGTGTCGCAGCCGCACGAACACCACCGCCGCCGCGACCAACAGCGCAACGCCGTATATCGCGAACGGCGCCGACAATCCGAATCCCGCAGTGAGGCTGCCGAGCAACGGCCCACCGACCGAGCCGATCAGGAAGGCACTCGAGAACAGACCCGCGACGCGGCCGCGGGCATCCGGCGGAGAGATCCGGATCATCAGTCCGAACGAGGAGACCGTGAACATCGCGGACCCGAAACCACCGAGCGAACGGAACAGCAACAACTGCCAATACGTCTGAGCGAAGGCACATGCGCCCGTCGACACCGCCACGATCAGCAGCCCGCTCAGATAGACCCGCCGCTCCCCGATCTTCTGGACGAACAGTCCGCTCGCTGGCGCGAACACCAGCCGCATCAATGAGAAGGCGGTGATGACGAATGTCGCGGCGCTGACGCTCACGCCGAAGTCGCGGGCGTACTGCGGCAAGACGGGCGAGACGACGCCATAGCCGAGGGCGATCACTACGTTCGCGGTGATCAGCACCCAGACTTCGCTCGGGAGCTTCGGCTTGGCCTCGTCAGCCGTACAGTCACCCTCCGCGACAGAACTCACGCAATGACTGTATTAGTTGACGCTATTCGCGGGGTTTGGTGTTCGAGGTCCAGTTCTGGCCGTCGAAGTGCCGCACCGATGTCGGGTCGTTCGCGTCGGGATACCACCCGGGAGCACCTGGTGGAGAAAAGGACGCGGTTGCATCGCCAGTTTGCGCATCGCGGTTGTCCCGGGCTCGCCGCCGCACCCGTGCAATCCGCCACCACGCGAACATCAGGAGGCCTACGAAGAGCACCCAGCCCAATAGGATCCGGGGCGTGCTGAATCCCACGCTTGCTAACACCAACACTTGTCCACCTCCGTTCCGCAAAATCGGAGCCAGTAATGCTTTGTAAAGGTTGCTCCGAGAGCCACCCTGGTCTCACCTAGCCGGCCGGGCACGGCGCCGGAATCCACATGCTCCAGCACATGCCGGGAGGCAACGGCGGTGCAGGAGGCAGAGGAGGCGGCGGAACGATAGGAGGCGGAGGATTGGGTCCCTCGTAAATACCCTGACCTTGATTGGCGTCCTCCGGGGCCACGTGCCAGTAGGTGTGGCAGACGGTCATGTCCCACGTCACCGGGTCGTGAACGTGATTCTGGGTCAGGTACAACAGCGAATCCCCTGGGCACCAATGATTTGGGCCGTAGCACAGACCGTTGACCTTCGTGGGTGGCGCGCAGTCATCAATCGCCTGGGCGGTACCTGCGCCCAGGCCCATGCCGGCGAGACCCACACCGCCGCACACCAGCACAGTCGTTGCGAACCCGACGACCATTCGTTTCATCGCATTTTCCTTTCGCTACCGTCGGCCTCAGCGGGCAGGTCGCGCAAAGGTTGCGGCGGACGCCTTGGAGGATTCTTGGGGCGCAGCTCGCAGTCTGTGATTCTGCCGTACACATGCTGACAAGCCCGCGCGAGCAAGGGTTTTCGTCAGCGCGGAGCCATCACGCGATGACTGTGTTCACCAGGTCTTTAGCCGCTTGCTGCACGTCCGCAAGGTGCTCGGGTCCCTTGAACGACTCGGCGTAGATCTTGTACACGTCCTCGGTGGCCGACGGGGGCGCCGCGAACCAGGCGTTCTCCGTCGTCTCGTTGTGGCCGGCCAGCGGCGGTCCGTTGCCCGGCGCGGTGGTCTGCTTGGGGGTGTTCGGCTGGCGCGCCAGTTCGGT
>JAVXWV010000281.1:0-8681 GCA_032230775.1 Mycobacterium sp.
GGTTGGGCCGTCATGGCTGTAGACCTTTTCATCGCGACGCGCGGGATTCAAAACTTGACACGCGTCAAGTCACCATATCAGGATGGATGGTCAGGTGACATCCACCACAGCTCGTGATTTCCAGGGAGCGTCCAGATGCCGACCATCAGCACCAAGGATTACCTGCTCGACCAGGCGAAACGGCGGTTGAAGCCGACGCCGGTGACGATCCCCGGCATGAGCCTCGCCGAAAAGCGGCTGCGCAGGCACGAGTGGAAGCAGTTCCCGCTGGCAGAGCCGCCCGCCGGGAGTGGCCTCAAGCCCGCGATGGGTGACGCGGGGCTGCCGATCATCGGCCACATGATCGAGTTCTTCCGGATGGGCCCGGACTACGCCGTGGAGGTCTACCGCAAGTACGGTCCGATTCACTACAACTACTCGCCGGCGCTGTCCGCCGTGGCGGCGCTGGGACCCGATGCCACGCAGGCCGTCTTCTCCAACCGCAACAAGGAGTTCTCGCAGCGGGCTTGGGATCCCGTCATCGGGCCGTTCTTCGACCGCGGCCTGATGCTGCTCGACTTCGACGAGCACATGTTCCACCGCCGGATCATGCAGGAAGCGTTCACCCGCACGCGACTGTCGGGCTACGTCGAGCACATCGACTCGGTTGCCAGCCAGGTGATCGCCAATGACTGGGCGGAAAACGACCCACGCTTCCTGTTCCATCCTGCCGCAAAGGAACTCACGCTCGACATCGCGTCGGTCGTGTTCATGGGCCATGAGCCCGGCACCGACCGCGAACTGGTTACCACCATCAACCGAGCCTTCACCACGACCACGCGCGCAGGCAACGCGATCGTGCGCAAGCCCGTACGGCCACTGACCTGGTGGCGCGGCATCCAGGCGCGCAAGACGCTCGAGGACTATTTCGCCGCCCGACTCACCGAGACGCGCGGTTCCGAGAGCACTGACATGCTCAGCGTGCTGCGCCAAGCCGAGGACGAGGACGGCCAGCGGTTCACCGACGCCGACATCGTGGCCCACATGATCTTCCTGATGATGGCGGCCCACGACACGTCGACGTCGACGATGACGACGATGGCCTATCACCTCGCCGCCAACCCGGAGTGGCAGGACCGCTGCCGCGACGAGTCGGCCCGCATCGGTGACGGTCCGCTCGACATCGAGGCGCTCGAGAAGCTGGAAACGTATGACCTGGTGATCAACGAGGCCCTGCGCATGGTCACCCCGCTGCCGATGAATTTCCGGCGGGCAGTCCGTGACACCGACCTGCTCGGCTATTTCATCCCGGCGGGCACCGACGTGGTCACCTGGCCGTCCCTGAACCACCGCCTAGAAGAACTGTGGACGAATCCGGACAAGTTCGATCCGGATCGGTTCACCGAGCCCCGAAACGAGCACAAGAAGCACCGGTACGCGTTCGCGCCGTTCGGCGGCGGCGCGCACAAGTGCATCGGAATGGTGTTCGGTCAGCTCGAGATCAAGACCGTCATGCATCGGCTGCTGCGTAAGTATCGACTCGAGTTGGTCCGCCCCGGCTACAAGCCGCGCTACGACTACGGCGGCATGCCGGTCCCGCTTGACGGCATGCCGATCGTGCTGCGCCCCTTGCGCTGACGCGAATCTGCGCCGAAACAATATTCCCGGTCGTTAGATCGCGAGAATTACGACCGGGAATGTTGTTTCGCGCTAACGCCTAATCGGTCAGGAGCCGGTTCGCACAGGCGATCACCGCGCGCAACGCGGACTGCGTCGGGTCGTCGGACCAGCCCATCGCCCACTGCGACCGAGCACCGTCGCAGCCGCGAACGAACGTCGCGGTGTGCGCGCCTGCCGGAAGCTGGTGAAACGCCGTCATCTCAACGGCGATGCCGCGGTCATAGAGCATCGCGGTCAGGGCCGCGACGGGTCCGGACGCTGCAGACGACGATGTGCCGATGCGATCGCCGACGGCAAGGGTGGCCTGGAAGTTGCGGGCCTGCGGCCCCATCCGGGTGGACGGACGCTCTGCGTCAGTGCACTGCCAATGCCCCAGCCGCAATGGCCCAGGGCTGGACGCATATTCGTCGTAGAACGCCTCGAAGGACATGGCGCCGGCCGCCTCGCGCAGACCGCGGGGTATCGGGGCGTCGATGTGGGCCGCAAACGGCAGCGGCGCTGCGCTGGTAGCGGATTGAAATGTCATGTGCCGGTCTTCTCGAATCAGAGGAAGGGACCGACGAAGCAACGACCCACAGCGAGGGGTCGGTCTGGATCAGACCCCGCTGCGGGTTGCTACTACGAGTCGCCTCGGCACGAACGCGATGCTAGTTCGTGTCCCGGACGCGGTGCAAGCCAATTTCGGTGCGGGGTGTCACGATGTCTCGCGTGACCGCTCCGCTGATCTTCATCGACACGGAGACCACCGGCCTGCACAAGGCTCGAAGGCCGTGGGAGATCGCGCTGATCAAACGCGCTGACACCGGACAGACGCGACTGCTGCTGTGCGTGGACGTCCGCGACCTGGAGTTGGAGGACGCCGATCCCGAAGGGCTACGAATCAGCGGGTTTCACCGCCGACACCCACAAGCGCGGGACAGACCACTGTTGATCCCCCGCGTCTATCGGGCAGGCGATGCTGCCGGGCTGGTCCACCAGTGGACCGCCGGAGCGACGATCGTCGGCGTGGTCACGCGCTTCGACACCGAATGCCTTGCCGACATGTTCGCCCGCCACGGCATGAAACCCGCGTGGAACGACGACCTGGTCGACGTGGTCCCACTGGCGATTGCCGCGATTCGCGAGGCGGGCCGAGAGCCGGCATCCGATGTCGCGAGCCTCTCGCGGCAGTGCGGCGTCAAACCGCCGACCGCCGCTCAGCGTCACACCGCTCTTGGGGACGCCCGCTGGGCGATGCGCTGGTACGACAAGCTCGTGCAGACGTGACGGCTGCGCTCAGTCGCGGGAGTACCTGTCGCGTAATTTCCCCAGCGTGGCCTCGATCCCTCTCGCGTTACTCTTCACGAAGCCCGTGAGCGTGTAGTAGTTCAGCGCGTTCTTCACCGGCCCCGCGTGGCGGAAGTCGAACGTCTCGGTGACCCGGGTGAGCGTTGGAGATATTTCGTCGAACTCCCAGCGCCAACGATGGCCGAACGGGTGACGCCACTCGATCAGCGCTCCGGGTGTCACGGCGGTCACGGTGCTGGTGATCCGATAGGGCAGACCCAATAACCGCATCTTCGTCGAGAAGCGTTCTCCCGCAGCAAGTGTCGCCGGAGCAGTTACGTTCTCACGGACGGTGCCCGAGCCGTCTACCTCTTGGTGTCGACGGGGGTCGGCGACGTATGCGAATAGCTCGGCGGCGGGCGCGGCCACCTCGACGGACCGACTGACCTGACGCGGGCCCGCGTCGACGACGGAAATCGTCATGGCACCTCCTTCGGCTGTCGTCGTCACAGTACTTCGCCGACGCGCCGACCCCGTCGACGCCCTGGTCGGTGCCAAGAAGTAACGTGGGCGGCCCATGAACTGGGCCCTTCTCGCCGCTGCCGGTGTGCTCGGCGGACTCACAGGCAGCATCGCGGGCCTCGCGTCGGTCGCCACCTATCCCGCGCTGCTGCTGGTCGGGCTTCCGCCGGTGACGGCCAACGTCACCAACACCGTGGCGTTGGTGTTCAACGGGATCGGTTCGGTCTTGGGATCGCGACCCGAGCTCAAGGGCCAGGGCGCGTGGCTCACGCGGATCGCGCCTGCCGCCGCGGTCGGCGGTGCGATCGGCGCGGCACTGCTGTTGTCGACCCCGGCGCAGGGATTCGAGCGGGTCGTCCCGATCCTGCTGGGCCTGGCCTCCGTCGCGATCCTGCTGCCGCGCGCGAGCCGTCAGGAGGCGAGAGTCGCTGACCACCAACGATATACCGTCAAGGTGCTGTTGGAGGCCGCAGCGATATTCGCGATCTGCATCTACGGCGGCTACTTCGGCGCGGCGGCCGGTGTGCTACTGCTGGCCATGCTGTTGCGGACCGGCGGCGCGACGCTCGCACATGCCAACGCGGGCAAGAACGTGATCCTCGGCGTCGCAAACGTCGTCGCCGCGGTGATCTTCGCCATTTTCGCGTCGGTGCAATGGTGGGCGGTCGTCCCACTCGGTCTCGGCTGCCTGGTCGGGTCGCGGTTGGGCCCTATCGTGGTCCGCCACGCGCCCTCCGGTCCGATCCGCGTGGTGATCGGTGTGGCCGGCCTGGTGCTGGCGGTCAAACTCGGTGTCGACGCCTACGGCTAGCCCAGTTCGAAGGGATTGTCGCCCTTGGCGACTCGGGTACCCACGTCGATCAGGTTCTGCGCAGACGCATGCAGCTGCTCCCCCGCGTCGCGGCTTGCCTGACCCACCAGATAGCGCGACCAGGTGCCCTCGATCACGATGCCGAGCTTGAAACACGCCATCGCGACATACCAGTCCAGTCTTGACGTCTCGCGGCCACCGGCGGCCAGGTATGCATCGAGAAGCTCACGGCGGCTTGCCAATCCGCCCAATGCAGCCAGTTGTGCCCCGGCGGAGATCGTGTTCGTATCCAGCGGCCAACAGATCAGCATCCAGCCCAGGTCCAACAGAGGGTCGCCGACAGTGCACATCTCCCAGTCGACGAACGCTGCCAACTCCGGCTTGTCGCGGCGGAGCAGAACATTGCTCAGATGCGGATCGCCGTGCAGGATTCCCGGCTCTCCGTCCGGAGGCCGGTTGGACTCCAGCCACTCCGCCAGGTCCGTCACCGCCAGCGATTCGGGTTCGTAGTGCTCGTGGCGATAGCTCTCGACCAACCGCAGGAACTGCGGAACTTGGCGCTCCAGAAAGGAACCCGGCCGCGTGAGTTCCGCAAGCGGGCTGCCCTCCCACGCGACGTTGCCGAGTTGGGCGAGACTGGCCGCGTATGACAGCCCGACCTGATGCCGCATGCGCGCGTCGCGCACATACGCGTCGTCCATGTCGTCACCGGGGTTGAAGCCGTCGATCTCCTCCATCAGGTAGAACACCACGCCGAGCACGTCGAGATCGTCACACCCGGCGATGAAGCCCGGGTGCGGCACCGGCGTGCCTGCGAGAGTCTGCAATGCCGCGATCTCGCGCAGCATCGTCTTGTCGCTCGTCGAACGCGGGTGAACGGGCGGCCTACGCAGCACCATCGGACGCCCATCCACGTGCACCCGCACCACTATGTTTTGCGTGCCACCGGTAAGTGGCTCGACACCGGTGACCGTCGACCCCAGGCCCTGCTGACGCACCCAGCGCTGCACCGCAGCCTGGTCGTCGTGGCTCAGTGTCGGTAGCTGGTGCGCGTCATCGGGCATGCAGACATGTTCTCAGCCCTTGCGCGCGGTCAGAAGCAGGTACTCCCATTCCATGGTCGACGAGGCGCTCAGGACGCTGTCGCCCACGCGCGCGATGTCCGCGTCGATGGCGGCCACGCGGTCTGGATCGCCCTCGATGTTGCGGTACACCGCGATCGTCGGCCCGTAGAGCGCCTTGAAGTAGTCGCGGAACTCGGCGCCGTCGGCGAACTGTTCGACGGTCAGCATCCGTCGCTCGGTGACGACATCGGTGACGCGGTCGCCGAGCAGCCCGCGCACGTGATCCTCTTGACCCCACCGCGGAGGTGGCTGCGCGCCGGGCGGGGGCGGCGGAGCGTACGGCTTCATCGCTGCCCACAGCTTGCCGATGTGGCCCTCGGGCGTCCAGCTGATCAAACCGATCCTGCCGCCCGGTTTGCACACCCGGACCAGCTCGTCGGCGGCGAGCTGATGGAACGGCGCGAACATCACGCCGATACACGACATCACCACATCGAATTCGTTGTCCCCGAACGGCAATTCGTGGGCGTTGGCCTCACGCCATTCGAGTTCGGCGCCGCTCTCGGCGGCCAGCGCGCGGCCGTCCTCCAACAATTCCGGGCACAGGTCGCTGGCGACGACGCTCGCGCCGGTCAGCGCGGCGGGGATCGCCGCGTTTCCGGTGCCTGCGGCCACGTCCAGCACTCGATCGCCGCGCGCTATGCCAGTGGCTTGCACCAGCACGAGGCCGAGAGGCGTGACGAGACCGGCAGCGAGTTTCGCGTAATCGCCGGATGCCCACATCGCTCGGTGTTTGGCCGCCACCTGGCTGTGGTCGACGGCTGCGGTCGGATTGCTCATTGTCGATGTCCTCCTTGATGGGTGCAAACATCGTCGCGTCGCCGATACTGCGGATCTAGTTACAGATCTGTACTGGCGCTGGTTGCATATCTGTACGTTCTAGCGCGTCTACCAGCGGATTCTAGGCGATTCTGGCCCGCGTGACCTCATATGACCTGAACCACAGCAAACCGTCGGCGCGTCGTACGCGGAGAGCGCGTCGGTCGGCTTTACAGTCCGACCCATGATGCTTCAGTACGCGGACATTGATCAGAGCAACTGGGCGCGGACCTGCGGCGAGTGTGACGGGCGGCTCAACTGGGTGTTTCACCGGGTGCACGAGTTCGACGACGGGAAACTACGAAAGGCCGAATTCCGGTCCGTGTGCGTTGCAGAGTGTCCGGGCTATCGGGAGACCAAAGGTACCGGGCTCGGATCCGAGTATGTCGACGTGTCCGAGTCGTGGGAGCCGACCTGCACACGTTGGTGGTAAGCCCAACCCTCCAGCACCCCAGCCGCCGCGATCAACGCGCGGACGTCGGTCGCGGGCATTGATTCTCAGCTAGCCGACGCGGCGTCACGGCATCCCGTGACCAACGAAACCAACTGCGGCGCGGCGTACAGGTGACCGCATCATTGTGTGCGAGCATCATCGAACGGCACCACCAGACAGGCCCGACGAATCGAACGTAGAGAACGCGTTGCTCTCGCGACCGAAGTCATACCGAATCGGCTCAACCACCCCGCGACTGGCTCAACCGCGAAAGGGATGAAATGACGGTCAGTCAGAAATTGCAGGTGGCCCGCAATCTGGTCGCGAAAGGCTGGATTAGTGGCGGCTACGTAAGTCGAGGCATTGACGGATCGTTCTGCTACTGCGCCTGGGGCGCTCTCAACAAGGCGTTCTTGGGCCGTGCCACACCTAACGCGGCGATGGCGCCGGACGATGAATTGCGTTTGGCCGAGCGGCTCCTCGCGGACGCAATGCGCGGTCCATTGCCCGTCGGATCAGGCTCAACGGCGTTCCGCCGCGCGATCACCATATGGAATGACAGCCGGCCAGGCGCGAACCCCAAGGAACATGTGTTGGCTGCCTTCGACACGGCGATTGCCGAGGCCAAGCGGTTAGAGGCGTTGCCTGTTACGTAGACGGGCCTGCGACCGTACGCATCTCCAACTGATGTAGCTCGACATGCGCCGCACCATCCCGATCGACGCGTGGCCGCGGGCGCGCACGACGTTGGCGTTCCACCTCGACGGGGTGGCGCCGAAGGCGTCGCGATGGTGGCTGGTGGTGGCCAGCGGCGAGGCCGACGTGTGCGATTTCGATCCCGGCTACGAGGTGGCGGGCACCGTCGAAACCAGCCTGCGCACGCTCACCCGCATCTGGCGGGGAGACGTCGACTGGGCACACGCGCAACTCGACGGCAGTGTGAAGGTGTCCGGCCCCGCCGACGTGCGCCGAGCCATCCCCGAATGGGTTGGTCAGGCGACGTTGGCCGCCGTTCCGCGCCCGGCGTGAGCTACTTGTCCTCGTACTTCAGACAGGACTCCGCGCCGTTGATGACGCCCTCGCGGAACGCCTTAATCCGGGCCCAGCCCGCGCCTTGGCGCTCCACGTCGCCCTCGCCGCGGAACACCAGCAGCGCCTTGATCCCCTCGTCGAGGTCTCCCGGCGAGATGTGATAGGTGCTGGTGTCCGGGCGGTTGTAGAGGATGACGCTGGCCGTGTAGCCGCCCGCAAAGCAGTCGCCGCGGAGCGTGGACGTCTTCTCGTCGGAGTCGTCGCCCAGCCGGGTCAGCGCCGCCAGCCCGAACTGGGTTGCCAGCAGCGTCGCAACCGCGTAGTCACCACCCTGGTCGTAGACCCGCGGCATTCCCTTGACGTTGTCCCAGCCCACGTAATCGTCTGGCACGCAATAGAACAACACGTAGCCTGTCGTCGGCTGCCCGCCACACGCAGGCGGGCTGTCTGGAGCGAACGGCTCCAGACCGTGGACGGGCTGCCACGTCTTCCCGTCGGCAATCTCCGGGTAGACGTGCGTCCAGTAGTCCTCGAGGTCGTACGGCACGCCGTTGACGATCGAGTCGTACGGCGAATCACCGCCCTGCTCGGCATCCTGTTCGTCGTTGAACGGCAGCTCGAGCACCATCGGCTCGTCGTCGCGGTAGTCCTTGCACTTTTCCGGACCGTTGTCGAAGCCGTCCTGGAATGCGCTGACGCGGTCGAAGCCACTGCCATGCGCGTTGGGGTCGATATTGCTGGTGCCGGGTGTGTCGCGCAGATCCAGGATGCCTGCCAGGGCGGCGTCCTGGTCGGCGGCGGTAACGTCGAAAATCTTGTCGTCCTTGGCGTGCTTGGCCCATCCCCCGGCGAAGCAGTCCGCCTGCAGCTCCTTGGTGACTGTGCGCGCGGTGAAGTTCGAACGGCCCTGGATGGCGTGGCCCCAGTCATGGGCCAACACGACGGGGATGACGAAGTCTCCGTACTTCTTCTGCAAAGTGGGAAGCAGGCCCTCGGCGTCCCATGCAACGACATC
>JAVXWV010000578.1:0-18359 GCA_032230775.1 Mycobacterium sp.
ATCGACGTCGCACGCAACGCCGCGGCGACGGTGAAGCGGGTGACACAGGAACTCGGCGGCAAGAGCCCGAACATCGTCCTCGACGACGATGCGTTCGCAGCGAACGTCGCGGCAGGCGTGGCCGCGATGATGCCCAACTCGGGTCAGAGCTGCAATGCGCCGTCGCGCATGCTGGTGCCCAAGTCCCGTAAGGACGAAGCCGTCGCGGCCGCGCGGAGCGCCGCCGAGCAGGTGACCGTCGGCGATCTCAACGACTCCTCGGCCATCGGGCCGGTGGCTTCCAAGGCGCAGTTCGACAAGATCCAGGGCCTACTCCAGAAGGGCATCGACGAGGGCGCCACGGTGGTGGCGGGTGGTCCGGGCCGACCCGACGGGTTGGACACCGGCTACTACGTCAAGCCGACTGTCTTCGCAGACGTCACGAATGACATGACGATCGCGCGCGAGGAGATCTTCGGGCCGGTGCTGTGCATTCTCGAATATGACGATCTCGACCACGCCGTCGAGATCGCCAATGACACCGACTACGGGCTGGCCGGCTATGTCGCGTCGGCCGACCTCGACGCGGCGCGTGCGGTGGCACGCCGAATCCGCGCCGGCCAGGTCGCCATCAACCACGCATTCGACCTGAACACGCCGTTCGGTGGTTACAAGCGCAGCGGTAACGGTCGCGAATGGAGCGAGTACGGTTTCGACGAGTACCTGGAGATCAAGGGCGCGCTGGGCTACGCACCTTAGGGGCCGCAATACACTGCGGAAATGCCAGCCGAAAAGTACGAATACGGTATCGATTTCGACCGCGTCGCCGCGATCGACATCCACACCCATGTCGAGGTCGACGGCCACGGCCACAAGGCCTACGACGACGAACTGGTCGAAGCCGTAGGGCAGTACTTCAAGATGGGGCCAGGCGCGTTGTCGAGCGTCGACGCGCTGGCAGATGAGTACCGGCGACACAACACTGCCGCGGTGGTGTTCACCATCGATGCCCGCACGGGAATGCGGCATGAGCCGAACTCTGTCGACGACCTCGTCGCCGGGGCGATCCGCAACAACGACGTGCTGATCCCGTTCGGCAGCGTCGACCCGTGGCACGAGCGACGCGCGGTGCACCGCGTGCATGAACTGGTCCGCGTCTTCGGCGTCAAGGGCTTCAAGTTTCATCCCAGCATGCAGGCGTTCGAGCCGAACGACCGCCGGTTCTATCCGATCTACGAGGCGATCGCCGAGGCGGGTGTGCCCGCGCTGTTTCATACCGGGCAGACGGGCATCGGCAGCGGGCTGCCCGGCGGCCATCGCATCAAATTGCGCTACTCCGACCCGATGCTGCTCGACGACGTCGCCGCCGACTTCCCGGAGTTGACGATTGTGATGGCCCACCCCGCGGTGCCGTGGGTGGACTCGCAGATCGCCATCGCGACCCATAAGTCGAACGTCTACGTCGATCTGAGCGGCTGGTCGCCTAAGTACTTCCCGCCAGAACTGGTGCGGGCCATCAGCCGTCAGTTGCGCACCAAGGTGCTGTTCGGCACCGATTACCCGTACATCAAGATGGACCGCTGGCGGCGCGACTTCGAGGCGTTGGACGTCGACCCCGCGGCGTTGCCGCTGATCTTCAAGGGCAACGCCCTGCGGGTTCTGAGGGTCCAATCTTCGCACTGAGCGCACATTCGATGAGTTTTCCTGGTCGGCGCGGTCGGTATCGGTGACTGACCCACCACCCTCAAGGAGACCATCGTGCCCGTCCGCAGCAGCGCCCCACTGGGCGCGCCAACCTGGATCGACCTACTCACGTCGGACCTCGACCGTGCCAAGGAGTTCTACGGCACGGTGTTCGGCTGGACGTTCGAGTCCGCAGGCCCCGAATACGGCGGCTACGTGACCGCGGCCAAAGACGGCCACCCCGTCGCTGGATTGATGGGCAACAATCCGGAGTTCCGGGCACCGGACGGCTGGACCACCTACTTGCACTCCGCCGACGTCGACGCGACTCTCGCCGCGTCCACCGCGGCAGGCGGCGTCACATGCGGCGAACCCATGGACATCAAGGACAAGGGCCGGATGGCCACGCTTACCGATCCCACCGGTGCGTTCCTCGGGCTCTGGCAGCCGACCGGGCACAACGGGTTCGAGGTGGTCAACGAGGCGGGTGCGCCGGTCTACTTCCAGCTGACCACCAGCGACTACGGCAAGGCGCTCGACTTCTACCGCGTGGTGTTCGGCTGGCAGACCGAGACCGTCTCCGATACCGACGAATTCCGGTACAGCACAGCTAGTTTCGACGGCGATGCCTTGCTCGGCGTGATGGATGGCACGACGGACCTGACCGATGGTGTGTCGTCGAACTGGTTCTTCTTCCTCGGTTCAGAGGACGTCGACAAGACCGTGCAATTGGTCAAGGAGAACGGCGGCACCGTGATCCGCGAGGCGGAGGACACCCCGTACGGCCGGCTGGCCGCGGTAGCCGACCCAACCGGCGCGGGATTCAACCTGTCGTCGCTGGATCAGTGACATCGGGCTGCTGGGCACCCTGGCCCTTGCGCAGGGTGTCCAGCAGTTCCCGGTAGGGCCCCACCAGGTAGGCGGTATCGCCCGCACTGAGTTTGGCGTCGCGGCGGGGGTGCAGCCGACGGGCCGCCCCCGGCCGCGTGATGGCGATGACGCGGGTCTGGGTCGACAGGTCGCCCATCCGCATCCCGTCCAGCTCGCTGCCGAGCTTGACGTACAGGCCGCCGACGATGAACGAGCGGTGGCCGACCGAGAAGGTGCCGAGCACCTGCAGACCCAGTGCCGCGCCGATGAACCACGGCGCACCGAGTTCCACTGTGGAGCGGACATTTTCGAACCCGAAGCGCTGTGCGACCGCCGCGCCGAGCGTTCGGTCGTAGACCCGAAGCACGATCGGCACGTCCGGCCGGTTGACCTCCGGCATTGTGCGGGGCCCGAGCATCTCCTTCAACACAATGGCCGTCTCGATGTTGATTACGTCGTCCCTGGTGAGCACCGCCACCGCGCGGGCTTGGTCGATGCGGGCGGATTCCAGCGTCTGTCGCAGCGTGGCGTCGCCGAAGATCACCGGCACGTCGAGGCGGGCGGCCGTGGTCAGGTAGCGGTTGTCGTCGTCGCGCTCGACGACCGCCACGTCGTAGCCTGCGGCAGTCAGGTCGCTGACCACCCGAATGCCGAACGAGCCCAGACCGACGACGATCACATGGTTGCGCAGGTGCCGCACCTTGCGGCGCCCGGCGGAATGCGCGAAGCGCCGCGACAACAGCACATCGGCGACGAATGCGACGAGGATCGCGGTCGTGGTCACACCGGCGAACATCAGCCCGATGCCCCAGATCCGCAGCCACATCGGCTGGTGCATGAAGCTGAAGTCGCCGTACCCGACCGTGGCGATTGTCTCCGTGGTGAAGTACAGCGCGTCGATCCAGGTCATCCCCGGCGGATGCTGGTAGGCGAACCGCAGCAACACGGTCGAGCCGATCCACAGAGAGAACGAGGCAGCAAGCGCCCGATAGAACATCGGGTTGATGTCGTCGCGGATCAGGCGCACCGCGTCGATGAACCGGCGCACGGGCGGCCGCCGCAGCTTCCGATGGGACAGCGGCCGGGGCACCTTGATGCCCTGCTCGACGAGTTCGTCAGCCGTGCCGATCATCGCGGTCCAATCGCCCTGGCGGACGCGCAAGTCACGGCCGGGACAGGCCACGACCTCACCGGGCGTGTCGGAGTTCTCGCCGTGAATCACCGCGACAGGCGCCAGATCGCCGTAGATCTCGCGCAGCGTGCCGTCGTGTGGTGCGTCCGCGCCGGAGACGACAAAGTCGATACCGGCCACCGAAATCGTGTGCGTGGTGCGGGCCAGGCAGGCCTCCACCACCGATGACGCGGCCAAGTCGGCGACGTCGAGGATGGCGCCCGGCCCGTTGTCCTGCGCCATCGCCTCCCGCAGCACGCTGTTGCCCAGCCGCGCCACCACCCGTACGTTCGGGTTCGCTTGCCGTGCCAGCAGGGCGATTTCGAGGTTCAGCTCATCGTCGTCGTCGGCGCAAATCACCGCCTGCGCATCCGCGACCTCGGCCGCGGCCAGAGCGGCCGCAGATTGCACGGTCACGACCCTCATGCCGGTGGCGTTCAGCTCCTCGATGATCCGCGTCGCGAGCGCATCCTCCCCGCACAGGATGAAGTGGCCGCTCATGCTGTGAAACGCTACTTCGGAAAACGTCGTCGTGAGGGTCGAAGATGGACACATGCCCACCCGACCCAAGATCTACCTCAAGGCGTGCATCAACGGCGCTCGCACCCCCGACGCACACCCGAATCTGCCGGTCAGTCCCGAGCAGATGGCGGCAGCAGCGCTTGCCGCGCATCAGGCGGGCGCCAACGCGGTGCACATGCATCCCAAGAGCGCCGACGGTGTCGACTCGTTGCTTCCGCAACATGTGGACGCCGCGGTGTCGGCGGTGCGGCAGTCGGTACCGGGGCTGCCGCTCGGCGTTACGACGGGGTACTGGGCCTTGCCCGACGCGGACGCCCGGCTGCGTGCCGTCGACGGCTGGACCGTGCTGCCCGACTTCGCGTCGCTGAATTGGCACGAGCCCGGTTCGGAGGACCTCGCTCTGTTGCTGCTGAGCAAGGGGCTCGGCGTCGAAGTCGGCATCTTCCATGCCGAGGCGGCCGAGTCGTGGGCGGCGTCGGAGATCGCCCCGCACTGCATGCGGGTGATGATCGAATTGGGGCCAGACGGTGACGTCGCGACCGCCGACGACCTGCTCAGCCAGGTGCTTGCCGCCGGCTCCCGGGCGCCGGCACTGCTGCACGGCTTCGACGAAAGTTGTTGGCCGCTTCTGGAACACGCCGGGGTCTGCGGTGTCCAGACGCGCATCGGGATGGAAGACACGCTGCGGCTGCCGGACGGTTCGACCGCTGACGACAACGCCGCTCTGGTGTCCGCGGCGGTCCAACTTCTCAGTCGGTAGGAGCGGCCAAGGCGAAGTCGGCGAAGTCGAAACCCGGTATCACACCACAGCTGACCAGGCAGGGCACGTCGTCACGAGGATGGGCGCGTTGCCAGTGTCCTGCTGGCACGACAATCTGCGGGTACTCCCCGGCGAGAATATCGGCGCCAAGCAAATGCGTTGTGGCACTGTCCTGTTCGGCTCCGACCTGCAGCAGGAGCGGGCCGCCGGAGTGGTAGAGCCACAGTTCAGCGCTGCGCACGGTGTGCCACGCCGACTGCTGACCGGGCATGAGCAGGAACAGGATTGCCGTACCTGCGCTGCGCGGGCCGGTGTAGTCGGGCGGAAGCGCGGACTGCGGCATCGTCAGCCCGCTGCGCCACGTTTCCCTGAACCAGCCGCCCTCGGGATGGGGGGACAGGTCGAGGCGGCGCGCCCACTCCGGAAGATCGCTCATCACAATTCCCCCTCAATCGGTTCGGAGCCTCCACACTAGAGACGATGCCTTTCGACAAGACACCTATTGTCCTGATCCACGGACTGTGGATGCCGCCGCACAGCTGGAGCGGTTGGATCGAGCGCTACACCGCGGCGGGCCACACCGTCCACGCGCCCGCATGGCCTGGCGTATCGGAACTCGGTGAGGAACTCGACCTCTCCAAGGCGCCCGCCGACATCCGTCTCGGTGAGGTGGTCGATCACTACGACGCCTTCGTGCGTGGCCTGCCCGAGCCGCCGATCCTGATGGGTCACTCGTTCGGCGGCCTGATCACGCAGATGCTGCTCGGCCGGGGGCTGGGCCGCGCAGGCGTCGCCATCCACCCCGCCGCGCCCCGCGGCGTCTACCGGCTGCCGCTGTCGGTGTTGCGTGCGACGTTGCCCGTGCTACGACTGCCCGCGAATCGACACCGCGCGGTGGCACTCACGCCTGCCGAGTTCCACTACGCGTTCGCCAATACCGTGTCACGGGCCGAATCCAATTCCTGGCACGCCAAGCTGGCTATCCCTGCACCGGGCCGGCCGCTGTTCGAGTCCGCGGTGGCCAACTTCATGCCCAAGTCCCGGGCGGCGACGGTGGTCGACTACGCCAAATCCGACCGGGCGCCGCTGCTGCTGATCGCCGGAGGCCGCGACCACCTCACGCCATACTCGGTGGTCTACGAGAACTTCAATCGCTACCGCCGCTCGGCGGCACCGACGGACTTCAAGCTGTTTGAGGACCGTCCGCATTTGACGGCCGCACTCGACGGCTGGACCGACGTGGCCGACTACGCATTGACGTGGACGGCGAGCCACAGCGGATAGTCTGACCACCATGGCTCGACTGCGCCCCGGTTGGCTGGTCGCCCTGTGCGCGGCGGTGCTGGCGGTCAGCGCTTGGCTACCGTGGGTGACCAGCAGAGCCGACGGCGGCGGGCACGCCAACGCGATCGGCGGCATAGTCGGCAACATGCCTGTGCCACCGCCAGGGTTCGGCGTCGGGCAGCTCATCACGCTGTTGGCGTCGACATTGATAGTCGTGGGCGCGATGGCGGCGCGAGGCTTGTCGGGTCGGGCGGCATCATCGGCGGCCCTGGCCATTTCGGTACTGCTCGTGGTGCTGACGATGTGGTATTACCGGCTTTACGTGTACGCGCCGGTGTCGGCGGGATACGGGCTCTACATCGGAGCATCGGCAGCGGTGCTTGCGGTGCTGGTGTCGGTGTGGGCGATGCTCGCCGCATGGTCGGCGGTCAGCCGGGTCTCGTGAGCGGCTTCGTCGAACCGGTCACGCTGACCGGCCAGCGCTGGGTCTTTCTGGAACCGCTTGCCCGCGAACACATTCCGGAGATCGCTTCGGTCTCCGCCGACGGCGAGCTGGGCAGCCTGTGGTTCACTTTCGCGCCGGAGGCAGAAGCCGCCGAGCGGTGGGTCGACGCACGGCTGGCAGCCCAAAAGCCCGACGAGGGCCTGACGTTCGTGGTGCGCAGCCTCGACGGCACGTTGATCGGCTCGTCGAGCTACTTGAACGTCGACGCGCCAAACCGTCGGCTGGAGATCGGCGCAACCTGGTATGTATCGTCCGCCCGGCGCAGTGGTGTGAATAGCGAGGCGAAGCTGCTGATGCTGGGGCATGCGTTTGACGAGTTGGGTTGTGTGGCAGTGGAATTTCGGACGCACTTCTTTAACTTCACCAGCCGCGCGGCGATCGAGCGGCTTGGCGCCAAACTCGACGGCGTGCTGCGTAGCCATCAGGTGCTGGGCGACGGGTCACGCCGCGACACTGTGGTGTATTCGATCCTCGACATCGAATGGCCCGCGGTACGCAACAACCTGCGGTACCGGCTGGACCGCAACCGCTAGCGTCAGGTGGGTTTGCACGGTTCGCGGCGAGACGAACAAGCGCGTGGCGACCTCGGCGTTGCTCAGGCCTTCCTTGACCAGTCGCACGACATCGAGTTCGGTCGGGGTTAGTGACTCCCACCCGCTCAAGGGACGTTTGCGTTCCCCTCGTCCGCGTTGCGCTTAGGCGAGCGCTTCCACTGCCGACAACGCCGCACCCTCGGCCCATGTCTTGTCAAACTCCGCTTCGCCCAAAGTATTACGAAGCAAAGTGACGTTGGCGTCGTGGTCGGCGTCGTAAATCTTGAACCGAACCGCGCCAATGCGTTGCCGCAGGGCATGACGTCAAACGTGACGGGCGGCCTCCTGGATGAGTTGTATGCGTGACGTCAGATTCAGCTTGGCGTAGACGTGTGTGAGGTGTGTTTGCACGGTGCGCGGTGAGATGAACAGTCTTTCAGCGACGTCCTTATTGCCTAAGCCCTGGGCGACGAGCCGGATAACTTCGCACTCGGTCGGAGTCAAAGACCCCCAGCCACTAGCCGGGCGTTTACGTTCCCCGCGCCCGCGTTGGGCATACGCGATGGCCTCGTCTGTTGACAACGCCGATCCTTCTGCCCACGCCGCGTCGAATTCCTTCTGTCCCAATGCTTCCAGAGTCGCATCGACGGCTTCGTGATGTCCATGGGCAAGGGCGGGAATGCGGGCGACGCCAATCCGCTCCCGTGCTGCTGCCGCCGCGCCGAAGAAGCGAGCAGCGATCAGATGGTTGCCCGCCTCTGCAGACAGTCGTGCCAGGCAGTCGAGCGCGTCGGGGACCCGCAGAAAACCGCGCACTTGCTGAGCAATCGCAAGCGCTTCGTGCGCGTCACTTTCGGCCTGTTCGGGTTCGCCTTGCGCGATTGCGATAAACGCGCGGGTGGTAAGCGCGTGGCACCGGAACCAGCCCGGGACGAATGCGAGGTTCTCGTCGACCCATCGTCGTGCTCCGACGATGTCGCCGCACCCCAGCAATGCCTCGGGCATCGCAAGCGAGCTACGTACAAAGCCGACTCGTTGCGGGATGGTGCATCGGAGTGCGACCTCGGCAGCCTCTTTGGCAGCTGTGCAGTCATCGGCGAACAGGGCGACGTGAGCTGAGATGCCGATAGTCGCGTCCTCATGGAACCCGCCCATGCTGGCAGATAGTCGACGGGCCGCTTGCGCCATCTCGGCCGCGGCCGTCACATCGCCCGCGTATGAGAAAGCGTGGCAAAGGCCCGTATATGCGAATAGTGACAACATTCGCTCGTTCGCCGGTTGCGCCTCGTCGAGTAGCGACTGAAGCTCGTGACGAGCTGTGGAGATGTCACCTTCGGCCAACAGCGCGAAGCCCAGCCAGGTGCGACAAAAGCGGGACATGAAAGGGTCTCCGATCGCGTCCGCGATGTCACGGCCCTCCTCGGCGGCCAACCGCGAAGCCAGCGGCTCCCCTGCGACGTTGGCGGTGAATGCTTGATAGCCGCGAATTTGACAGAGCGTGGCAAGGTTGCCCACCGCCTGGGCGAGTTCGGCGGCTTCTGCGAAGTAGCGCCGCGCCGATTCGGGACTGTAATAGCTGAGACCACCGCAAGCGGTCAGGCTCCAGATCACCAGGTCCTGATCGCCGATCTCGCGCGCGGCGAAGACGGCTGCCTGAGCCCGCTCCAGGCTGGCCGGCGCAGCAATCCACGCCGCGAGAATGCTGTGATCAGCGACTGCGTGCACCCACACGCGTGGTGTGACATCGCTGTCGCGGTACCGCGCATCGGTGAAGACGGCGTCGAACGCCGCCATGCCTTCAAGGAGGCGCGCACGGTTCACCCACAGCCGTTGCAGGGACGAGACCAACCGCAAGGCCCTTTCGAAGTCGGCCTTCTCGATGCTCCATGTGTGCGCGGCGCGGATGTTGTCGATCTCCTCCTCCGCCCATTCGGCCAGCCGGTCGTCGTCTTCGAGTTCGGCCGCTGCCGCGACGAAATAGTCGCGATGACGGTCGCGCACGCCGTCGGCTTCGCCTGATTCGCTGAGCTTTTCCAGGGCGTACTGCCGCATTGTCTCGAGCAGCCGATATCGCATCGCACCTGACACGTCGTCGGCGATGACGAGGGACTTGTCGACGAGAAGGCTGAGCTGATCGAGGATCTGGAACTGTTCTGCTTCGGTGGTCGTTGCGACCGCCTGGGCGGCATCGAGGTCGAAACCTCCCATGAAGGCTCCGAGCCTGCGGAACAGAGTGCGCTCAGGTTCGGTGAGCAGCGCGTGGGACCAGTCCACCGAGGCCCGCAGGGTCTGCTGGCGACGCAGCGCGTTCCTGGCGCCCCCGGTCAGCAGGCGGAACCTGTCGTTGAGGCTGTCGGCGATCTGCCGTAGCGACAACGCCCGAACCCGCGCCGCTGCCAGTTCGATCGCCAGGGGCATGCCGTCGAGCCGACGACAGATGTCGGCGACCAGTGCGGCGTCGTCGCCGTCAGCGCGGAAGTTGGGCCTGACTCGCTGGGCACGGTCGGTGAACAGGATGATCGCTTCGTCGTCCAGCGACAGCGACGGCACGCGCCAGGTGACCTCGCCTGCGACCGAAATCGGTTCCCGGCTCGTGGTCAGGACCGTCTGCTGAGGGCAGCCGTTGAGGAGACTCATGATCGCGTCGCCGCAGGCATCCAGCAGATGCTCGCAGTTGTCGAGAACCAGAAGCATTTTCCGATCGCTGATGAATCGCAGCACCGTTTCCATCGGTGAACGCCCCGGCTGGTCGGGCAGAGCCAGAGTGCGGGCGACGGTGACCGGCACCACGACGGGATCAGCGACGGGCGCCAAGTCGACGTACCACACGCCGTCCTTGAACTCGTTGATCAATTGGTCGGCAAGTTCGACGGCGAGGCGCGTCTTACCAGCGCCGCCTGCGCCGGTCAGTGTCACTAACCGGTTGTCGAGCAGTAGCCGGCGAATCTCATCGATCTGCCCGGCGCGTCCGACGAAGCTGGTCAGTTGCGCCGGGAGGTTCTGAGAGCGAAAGGTTTTGGCTGTGCGGAGCGGTGGGAATTCGTTGTGGATATCGGGATGACAGAGCTGCACCACCCGTTCGGGGCGTGGGAGGTCTCGGACCGGGTGCATGCCGAGTTCGGTCAGCCAGGCGTCGACGGGCAGCCGATCGCACACCAAATCGGTTGTGGTGCCGGATAACACCGTCTGTCCGCCATGCGCCAGGTCGCGAATGCGTGCGGTGCGGTTGATGGTGGGCCCGATGTAGTTGGCTTCGTCGCGCAGCTGGACCTCTCCGGTGTGCAGCCCGATGCGCAGCCGGATCGGTGCGAGCGGCGCTCGCTGCAGGTCGAGTGCGCACGCCACGGCATCGCTACCACGCCCGAATGCGATGACGAAGCTGTCGCCCTCACCCTGTTCGATGGGCCGCACACCGCCGTGGGCGCCGACGACCCCGGCCAAGGTGCGGTCGAGCTCGGCAAATGCTTCGGTCATCTCCTCGGGTCGGGATTCCCACAGCCGTGTCGAGCCTTCGACGTCTGCCAGCAGCAACGTCACTGTTCCGGTCGGTACCAGTTCGCTCACGACCAGGTCGCTCCAATTCAATGGCGCCGCGTCAATTTCGCTCATGCTAACCAGCCTGCCGCGATCGCCGCGGACAAACATCAGCGCCGACGCGTAGATGACGTCCGCGGCAAGTCGTATCTTCTCCGTTCAGGAGGTGGTGATCTGCGCGCCGCGCAACTTTCCGGTGCACTGGTCACAGGTCAGAACAGCGGTGAACCGGTGTCCGCACCTCGTGTGCGTGAGGATAACGGCCGGCCCCTCGGGAGTGGTGAACCAGCGCTGCGCCCACTGCAGTGCCGTGACAAGCACACCGAATAGCGCCCTTCCCTTCTCGGTGAGCCGGTATCGGTTGTCAGATGCAGCGAGCACGCCGTTGACGGTGAAGATCGACAGCCGATCCGCGATCGACCCCGGCGGGGCGCCGAGTTGCTTCTGAAAGTCGGTGAACCGGCTCATCCCGACGAACGCGGCGACCAGTAGCGCGAAACCCCAGCGGTTGCCCATCACGCTCATCGTCTGAGGGAACAGACCCGCTGCCTGATCGCCTTCCGAGCGTCTCCGGGTCGCAGACGCCGGCACGGATCGCGACCACGATCCACTCGGGCCCCACTGCGCGACAACATCTTTGTCGCTGGCGGTCTCGCCGCACGAATGGCAGATGAGCAGCGGCGCGAAGTCGGCGCCGCAGGCCTCGTGCCGCATGCCCGGCAGCCGCTCGGCGTGATCGGGCACCCAGTTCCGCTCCCACTCCCAAATCGACAGCAGCACCGGCCACAGGGATCGGCTGCGCGAGGTCACCAGATATTCGGACCGGGGCGGGTTCGACTGGTAGACGCGGCGATCGAGCAGGCCATCACGCGTGAGCGATTCTAGGCGGCGGGTCAGCACCGAATTCGAAATCGGCAGCCGTGTCTTGAATTCGGCGTACCGCGCCGCGCCAAGCAGGGCCTGTTGCACGACCAGCAGCGTCCACTCGTCGCCGAGCAGCCCGAGCATCCGGGCGACAGCATTGGGCTCCGGCTGCTCCACCTACAGGCCGATTGCCGTCGCCGCGGAGTCGGCATCGTTCCAGCGCCGCAGCTGTGAACCGGCCGCCCATGTCGAGTGAGTTCCACTCGAGACCCGTTCCGGCAGAGCCAGTTTGCACACCGGTCCGTCGGTCACCCTGGCGGCGTCGAACACCAGGCAGTAGGAGGCGTCGTCGTTCATGTCGGTGGTCAGCGTCACGAGGTAGCCGTCGTCCTCGGTCGTGCTGCCGACGCGCGGCGCCATTGCGGTTTCGCTGCCGTAGACGCCGTCCTCGAACGCGAACCGTTCCTCGGCGCCGGTGTGCAGGTCGTGTTTGACCAGTCCGTCGAAGAGGAACCAGGACGGCTTGCCGGTCGCGGCGTAGGTGTAGCGATACTTTCCGCCGGCATAGCCGGCGTTGATCATGCCGAATTCGGTGATGCTGTCCGACAATTGCTCCTCCCGCGTCTCGCCGGTTACCAGGTTGAAGCGCCAGCGGTGCAACCGGGACTGCAGCCGGTCCAGCGCCAGGAACCGGAACGCCTTCTCCCACCGGTCGCCGGTGAGCGAATCGACCGGGTTGGGCTCGCCCTCGAAGAACCCGTCGAGAACGATCTCGTCGCCGTCCTCGTAGGCGTTGGTGAAGTGCAGCACGAACGTCGGGTCGGCCTCGAACCATCGGATATCCTCGGTTGCTCCGCGACGGGGGATCACGGCGAACCGCGAAGGCATGTCGGGGTGGAAACCTGGCAGGTGGATGTCGGCCTTCAGCAGCTTGGTATCCCAGAACATCGGAAAGTCGTTGAGAATGACGTAGTTTCGAGTGAACGCCATGTCGTGCGGCAGTCGCGGTCCTGGCAGCGGCACGTCGATGTAGTGCACGAGCTCGTTGTTCTCGTCGACGACGCCGTAGTGCATATAGGGCGCCTCCTTGCTGTAGTTGAAGAACAGGAGTTCACCGGTCTCGTCGTCGACCTTGGGATGCGCCGAAACGCCCCAGTCGAACGGAAACGCGCCGCCCCAATCGGCCTTGCCAAGGGTGTCGCCGGAGTACGGGTCCAACCGGTACAGGTCGCCGCACTGGTAGAAGCTCGTCAACGCGGTGCCGCGGTGCACTATCACGTCGGTGCTCGAGGCGTCCTTCATCAATGTCCGTGCGCCCCAGCCCTTATCGCGCTTGGCGATCTGCACCGGTTCGGCCAGTCCTGGCCACAATGGACCGCCGGCCTCGTTCTCCTCGGCGAACCCGTCAGTGCGGATGAACCTGTTGCGGTAGAACGCTTTCCCGTCGCGGAACCCGACGACGTGCACCATGCCGTCGCCGTCGAAGGGGTGGTAGAACTTCAGCGCCGGATGCAGTGGGTTCTCGGTGTTGCGAAGGTAAACACCGTCGAGGTCGCGCGGAATCTCGCCCTCGACGGCGGTCAGGTCGTCGGCGTCCCACTCGGTGGTCTGCGGACGCCACGGGCCGGTCCGGTAGGGATGGTCGTCGTCCTCGGGCAACGTCGAGAGATATTTGGCGACAATCTCTGGGTTCATTGCGGCCATCTCAGATCCCGCTCACGACAAAGCTGACCGTGGTGGAGGTGCTACCGCCGAAGTTGAGCGTGCCGAACGTCTTCGCGCCCTCGACCTGGTAGTCACCGGCGGCCCCGCTGACCTGCTTGGCGGCGTCGACGAGCATCCGCACTCCGGACGCGCCGACGGGATGTCCGCCGCCGATCAGCCCGCCGCTGGGGTTGATCGGCAGCCGCCCGCCGATCTCGATCTCGTCGTTTTCGATTGCCTTCCAGGATTCGCCGGGGCCGGTGAGCCCGATGTGGTCGATGGCGAGGTACTCGCTGGGGGTGAAACAGTCGTGCACCTCGAAGCCATCGACGTCATCGAGGGTGACGTTGGCGCGGTCGAACGCATCGAGCACCGCGGAACGCACGTGCGGCAGTACGTAGGGGTCGTTGGCGGCGCGGTCGAGCTTCTGCTGCAGCCCGAGCCCGACTGTGCGGTGCCCCCAGCCGTCGATTCGGCCGATCGGGTGTGCGCCGGGATGGTCGCGCAGGTATTCGTCGGTGACCAGGACGATGCCTGCGCCGCCGTCCGTCATCTGGCTGCAGTCGAACCGGCGCAACCGGCCCTCGACAAGCGGGTTGGCGTCGTCGGCGGCGAGCGGATCGGGCACCGTCCAATCGCGGGTCTGCGCGTTCGGATTGGCGCGGGCGTTGGCGAAGTTCAGTTGGGCGATGGCCCGCAGATGGGCCTCGTCGAGGCCGTAGCGGCGGTCGTATTCGTTGGCCACTTGGTCGAACATGTACGGCCACATGAACTTTGCGTCGGCGCCCTCGTGGTCGGTCCAGGCGGCGGCGCCCAGGTGCTGCGCGGCGGTGTCGCCGGGCACCGTCTTCTCCAGTTCGACGCCGACGACGAGGGCAGTGCGGTACGCGCCGGAGCGCAGGTCTGCGAGTGCCGCCAGGGTGGCCACGCTTCCCGATGCGCAGGCGGCTTCGTGGCGGGAAGCGGGCGTATCCCATAGCCCCTCGTTGACGCTGGCAGGCATCGCGCCGAGGTGGCCTTGGCGGGCGAACATCTCGCCGAACGCGTTGGCCACGTGAACCACCTCGATGTCCGCGGCGTCGACGCTGGCTGCCTCAAGCGTGCTTGCCACCACTTCGCCGGTCAGGTCGGCGAAGTCATGGCCTTCTCGGGTGAGGTTGCGCGCGAAATCGCTCTGATAGCCGCCGAGTATCCAGACGTTGGCAGTGCCCATGCGCGGACGGTACTACAACTAAGAGAGTGACTCGGGCGATTCGACAAAAGGGGAGGCGGCCCCGCCGGCTCGATGTCTGAACCGACGAGACCTCAGCGAGCACCATGGTCGACCATTGCGCCCGCCTAGTGGGGCATTCCCGCTGTGGCCAATGACAAACGTCTGCATAGTGCCCGGCGACAATGGGAAGCTGCTTAGCATGACCCAGCCGCGCAATTACGACCTCGCTCAGCGAATGGCCGAGCTCGCGCGCGCTTCGGCCTCGCCGAGAAGCGTCGAAGACGTACTGTCGGATGTGACCGCGGCGGCGATGGAGCTGATTCCCGGAGCCGACACCGCAGGCGTGCTGCTCATCGGTAAGGGCGGAAAGTGGGATTCCGTCGCCAACACGTCTGACCTGCCGTATCGACTCGACGAGCTGCAGATGTTGTTCAACGAGGGGCCGTGTGTGGAGGCGGCGCTCGATGAACTGATCGTGCGGACCGACGACTTCCGGGCCGACGAGCAATGGCCTCGGTACTCGGCCGCGGTGGTCGAGATCGGGGTATTGAGCGGGCTGTCATTCAAGCTCTACACCGCCGACCGCACCGCGGGGGCGTTGAACCTGTTCTCGTTCAAGGCCAACGCATTCGACGCGGAGGACGAAACCACTGGTGTGGTCCTTGCGGCACACGCTGCGGCGGCGATCCTGGCCAGCCGTCATGGTGAGCAGCTGCAGTCGGCGGTGTCGACGAGGGACCGCATCGGCCAGGCCAAAGGCATCATCATGGAGCGTTTCGGGGTGGACGATGTGAAGGCCTTCGAGATGCTGCGGCGGCTCTCCCAGGACAGCAACACCAAGCTGATCGACGTCGCGCAACGGGTTATCGACACCCGCGGCGACTGACTATTCGTCGAGCTCGCCGAAACCGTCGCGTGCAGCATCGGGTGACTGATAATTCGACGCCGTGATTATTTGAGTACTCGCCTACTCGAAGCAGCGCGGTCCAAGGGCGCAACACTGAAGCAGGTCGCTTAAATAACAAGCGCGAATCTGTGTCGTGAGGGCAATACGAGTCGCAATGTCACACAGCTATATTTACAGCCGCGCCAATTCCGGGCCGATGTTGGCGACTTTGGGACCTGCGCACGCATATGCGCACGTACCTGTGGCGCCGAGGTCGAATAATGACGCTCACGACAATGACGTTGCGATTCGCAACGATTTCGTCCAGCGGACCTTGTGCGACGATATTCAGAGCGAGCCAATGGTGGGGGCCGAGCGTCGATCACTGATCGCCGCAGTATGCGTGGCGAGTCGGTTGTCGCATTCGACCACATTGGTTCGGACGATGGTGCGCGACGGGGGCGATGCATGACTCGGCCGGTGCCAACATGCCGTATATGCGGGAATGACCTGCGCGCGAACGCCAAGTTCTGTGACGAGTGCGGCGGGGCGGTCAATACGGCGACCCCGTCGGCCGAGTACAAGCAAGTGACAGTTCTGTTCGCCGACGTGGTTCATTCGATGGACATCGCAGCGCAGGTGGGTGCAGAACGGATGCGTGAAATCGTCGTCGAGTTGGTGACGCGCGCGACGGATGTGGTGCATCGCTTTGGCGGGAAAACCGACGCGGTCACCGGTGACGGGATCATGGCGGTCTTCGGCGTCCCAGCGGCGTTGGAAGATCACGCGCTGCGCGGCTGCCTGGCAGCTTTAGCCATTCAGCAGATGAGTGAAGACCTGGCCGCTGAGGTGTCCAGGCGCGATCATCTGGAGTTGCAACTTCGTGTCGGCCTGAATTCGGGCCAGGTGGTTGCGGCGGACGGCGGATCTGGTCCACTCGGTCACACCGCAATCGGTGAGCAGGTGGGGCTGGCTCAGCGGATGGAATCCGTCGCGCCACCGGGCGGGGTGTTGATCAGTGAGTCCACCGCACGGCTGGTGGAGGATGCGGCAGTGCTAGGCGAAGCAGAGATGGTGAACATCAAGGGCGCCGCAGAGCCGGTGCTTGCACGCCGCCTGGTGGCGATACCAGCTCACCGCCGCCGCACCGGCGCGCCGCTATCGAGTCTCGTTGGGCGGGAAGCGGAACTGGACGCCTTGTCCGGAATGTTGAGCCGGTCAACCAAAGGCTCGGGATCCGTTGCCGGCCTGGTTGGGCCGGCGGGTATCGGTAAGAGCCGCCTGATCAGGGAGATCGAGGACATCGCGGTAAGCCTTCGGGTGCAGGTCTTTTCGACGTATTGCGAGTCCCATGCGATCGAGATTCCATTCTCTGCCGTCGCGCGGCTCTTGCGCGGGGCATTCGGGATCAACGAGCTCGATGATGAGGATGCGCGGACGCACCTGCGCGCCCAACTTCCCGGCGTTGACCCGAGTGATCTTGTGCTCCTTGAGGATACGCTCGGCGTTCGCGATCCCGACGTCGAAGTGGCCGACATCGGCCCAGACGCCCGTCGACGCCGCCTGACGGAGCTCGTCAACGCGGCATCGCTTGCCCGCTCGGCGCCGGCGGTGTACGTCATCGAGGACGTGCACTGGATCGACCAGACCAGCGAAGCCCTGCTGACCGATTTCCTATCGGTGGTCCCCCAAACCCATTCATTAGTGGTGGTTACCTATCGTCCCGAGTACCGGGGGGCGCTGACCCGGACACCGGGCGCGCAGACGATTGCGCTGGCACCATTAGACAATTCGCAAACCGAGGCATTGATCAGCGAGTTACTCGGTCCCCACCCGACGGTGGCCGGGCTGACGGCCCAGATTGCGGAACGTGTGGGGGGAAATCCGTTCTTCGCCGAAGAGATCGTGCGAGACCTTGCCGACCGAAACGTGCTCACGGGCGCGCGCGGCGCATACGTGGGTCCCGCCTCATCCACGGAGGTGAGCGTGCCAGCCACCTTGCAGGTCGCCATCGCCGCACGCATCGACCGTCTCGACCCAGAAGCGAAGCGCACACTGAACGCCGCCGCCGTGATCGGCATGCGGTTCGGTGCTGACCTGCTGGCCTGCTTGAGCGACACCATCGCGATGGGGGCTCTGATTGACGCCGAACTCGTCGATCAAGTGATGGAAACCCACCGCGCAGAGTATGCGTTTCGGCACCCATTGATCCGCACGGTGGCTTACCGGTCACAACTCAGATCAGAGCGCGCGGACCTCCACCACCGGTTGGCCGCCGCCATCCAACAGCACAAAGCAGAATCGCTGGACGAGAATGCCGCCCTGATTGCCGAGCACCTCGAGTCAGCTGGTGATCTACACGAGGCGTTCCGCTGGCATATGCGAGCCGGCGAATGGCTGACCACCCGCGATCTCTTCGCGGCGAGGGTGAGCTGGCAGAAGGCATGCCAGGTTTCGGACCAGCTGCCTGGCGACGAGGCGGAACGGACGCCGATGCGGATTGCGCCGCGCGCGCTGCTTTGTGTGACGGCCTGGCGCGCCGCGGGCACGGTGAGCGACACAGGCTTTGAGGAATTGCGCAGCCTGGCCGAGACCGCCGGCGACAAGATGTCGCTCGCCATCGGGATGGCGGGGCAGGTGATCTGGCTGTTCGCAAACGGCTGGATTCGCGAATCATCGGCGCTCTCATCGGATTGCGTCGCATTGATCGAATCGATCGACGATCCGGTGTTGACGCTCGGACTGCTCTACCCGGTGATGCCAACCAAGTATGCGGCCGGCGAAGTATCGGAACTGCTGCGGTTGGCGGAGCGTGTCATAGACCTGGCCGACGGTGACCCGAACAAGGGAA
>JAVXWV010000390.1:0-5571 GCA_032230775.1 Mycobacterium sp.
AGCAGGGGAAAGCCGTCACCCGCTTCGTGATAGCGCAGGACGCCCTTTTCGGTAGGCGTTTCATGAAGCGTGCCGTCGTACGTCAGTTCCTCTGCCATCACCGCATCGTGACACACCGCCAGCACAACGAAGGGGCACCCCTTGTGGGGGTGCCCCTTGCGTTTTGGGTGGTCTACTTCACGTCGACGTAGACCGTCTTTCCGGTGATGGACGTGCCGAAGCTGTCTCCGGGGGTACCGGAATCGGTCCGGCTGTACGTCTGGCCAGGTCGCACCGAGACAACGGTGGCCTGTTCCAACGGGGTCGTACCGACGCGGTTCACGATCACGTTGTAACCGTCGACCTGCAGTTGGTTGATGGTGTCTTGGGCGTTGCCCGGACCGGTCGGGGCGGCGGCCGCCGGTGCGGCCATACCGAGAACAGCGGCCGTCAACCCGCCTGCGAGCAAAGTGGCAAATCCGAACTTCTTCATCTGGGTGCCTTCTCGTTTCGTCTTTTCTTCTTTTGTGTTTTCGAGCCGCTGCAGCTGCCTCGTGGAACGGTCAAGATCATCGCTTTTAATTCCATTGGCAGAATTTGATTGACGGTTGGCAGCAATAAATCTGTTGACGTGTGTGCTGGCCTCGGGGCGACGCCATGGCGACCGGCTGGCATGATCATCCGATGGCGCTCAGCCGTACCGAATCGCTGTCCGTGCATCGACTGCCTGCGACCCCGTCGACCGTTCACTGGGGCTACTTCGACCCGCGCCTTGAGCCAGTACTTACCGTCGCGTCAGGGGACCTGGTAGCGATCGAGACCTTGACCCACCATGCCGGCGATGCACCCGACCTGCTGATGGATGCGGGCATCACCGATGTCTTCGACCGGGTCACCGATCGCGGCCCAGGCCCCCATCTGCTGACTGGCCCGATCGCCGTCGACGGTGCCCGCCCGGGAGACGTGCTGCAGGTCGACATTCTCGAGGCCACACCTCGGCTGCCGTATGGCTCCAACCTGGCGGCGCATTGGGGATTTCTGTACGGCGAGATTCCCGTCGAACGGGTGACCATCTACGAATTCGACACCGAAGCCGGCCTTGGCCGGGCCGTGTTCGCCTACGACTGGACCGTGACGCCGCTGGCCAACGAGCCCGGGACGATCGTGATCCCGGACGAAAACGCCCGCCAGCCCGCGCTCCCGGGCGTCGTGGTGCCCCTGCGCCCACACTTCGGCACCATGGGCGTTGCACCGGCCGCCCCGCAGCGGGTGTCGTCGGTGCCGCCGGGCGACCACGGCGGCAACGTCGACAACTGGCGTATCGGGGCAGGGGGGCGGATGTACTACCCGGTCCAAGCGCCCGGCGCATTGCTGTCCGTCGGCGATCCCCACGTCTCCCAGGGCGACGGCGAGGTGAGCGGCACCGCGCTCGAGGCCTCGCTGAATGGTCTGCTGCGCTTGACCATTCGCCGCGACCTGCCCTTCACCGTGCCGGTCCTGGAGACTGCCACGGAGCTGCTCGTGCACGGGTTCGGGGACACGCTCGACGAGGCGATGAAGGCCGCTGCCCTGCGCACCCACGGCATTCTGCAGAGCTACCTTGGCCTTTCGCGTGCCGACGCATATTCGTTCATGTCAGTCGCTGCGGATTTCACCGTCACGCAGGTCGTCGACCAGCGTCAGGGCGTTCACGGTCGCATCGACAAACGCTGCTTCCCGCGCTGGATCGGAATACCGGCGTGAGCGACAACGCAATTCGGTCCTTCACGTTCACACCCGCCGACGGTGTGCCACCTGCCGTAGCGCCTTTCGCCCATGCGACGGCCGCCGGGCCGACGCTGTACGTGACGGGCCAGATGCCGACCGACGTCACCGGCGCCGTTGTCGGCGACTATGTCGCGATCCAGACCGATCAGGTGCTCCGCAACCTGATGCGGGTCACCGAGCTGTGCGGCGGGGCACTGGCCGACGTCGTCTCGGTCCGCGCCTATCTTCTCGACTGGAATGACTACGGCGCCTTCAACGCCGCCTACACGGCCTGGTTTCCCGGCCGGCTGCCGTCGCGCACATGTGTCGGTGTCAACGGCCTCGCGGTAGGTGCCCTCGTCGAGATCGATTGGGTGTGCTGGCGAAGCGACGGCTGGGGGACGACAATCGGATCATGAGGCCCGCGAGGCCATTGGGACCGTCGCGGGTTGATCCGTCGAGGAGGACACCGATGAGCATCCTCTACACACTCGCAATGGCAGGTGCGGCCGGTCTCGGAGCGATCTGGCTGGCACTGCAGAACGTCCGCGTGATCAAGCAGTTCGAACGGGGTGTGGTGTTCCGTTTCGGCCGCGTCCAGAGCGGCGTTCGCCAACCGGGGCTGACGATGCTGGTCCCGTTCGCCGATCGCCTGCAGAAGGTGAACATGCAGATCATCACGTTGCCGGTGCCCGCACAAGACGGCATCACCTGCGACAACGTGACCGTGCGCGTCGACGCGGTCATCTACTTCAAGGTGGAGGATCCGGTGCGTGCGGCGGTCGACGTGCAGGACTACATGTCGGCGATCGGGCAGGTGGCGCAGACGTCGCTGCGCTCGATCATCGGCAAGAGCAACCTGGACGATCTGCTGTCCAATCGGGAGCGGCTCAACCAGGGCCTCGAGCTGCTGATCGACAGCCCCGCGCTGGGCTGGGGCATCCACATCGACCGGGTCGAGATCAAGGACGTCGTGCTGCCGGACTCGATGAAGCGCTCGATCGCGCGGCAGGCCGAGGCCGAGCGTGAACGACGGGCCCGCGTCATCACCGCCGAGGGCGAACTCCAGGCGTCCGAGAAGCTCGCCCAGGCCGCCGAGGTCATGGCGGAACAGCCGGCGGCGCTTCAGCTGCGCCTGCTGCAGACCGTGGTCGAGGTCGCCGCAGAGAAGAACTCCACGCTCATCCTGCCCTTCCCGGTCGAACTGCTGCGATTCATCGAACGCTCGACACCGGAGCGCGACGAGCATGCCACTGCCTCCACCAACGGAGAGACGCCGGAGCTGACCGCGCCCAAGGTCCCCGACGATCCGCGAGGAATCTCGCTCGGCGAACCGCTGACCGGCAAGCGGTCCGGCCAGAACGCCTAGAGCCGGCAAACACCTGGGGCATGATCGGGGTCATGCCCGTAGACACCGATGTCGTTAACCGCTGGTTCGACGAGTACTTTGCCACCTTCGAGGCGTGCGCCCGAGGCGATCGGGACATGTCTGAGCTGCTGCGCCATTACGGTGTCCCTCTGATCTTTACCAGTGACGCCGGTGTCACCACGCTCATGACCGATGATGAGGCGGCAGCGATGATGCAGGGCCTCATCGACGGCCTGCGCGGCAATGGCTACCACCACACCGATGTGCTGCATCCGGAAGTGTCCGTACTCAACTCTGTCTCGGCGCTGTACCGATGCGCCTTGTCACGGCGCAAGGCTGATGGCGGGGAATTCGACTGCCCCACAGTCACTTTTCTGGCTACCGACGACATCGCCGGGTTACGGATTGTCCTGATAGCCGTTCAGACGCAGTAGTTACAGCGGCGCGCGTGCGGAAGGCGCTGCGGCGTCGAGAGCCGCTGGCGTAGTCAGATCCAGGTCGACGACGATGGATTCCAGTGCGGCGCCCCAGCTTTCGTAGTAGGGGCGCTGCGGGTCGGTGGCGATCTCGTCCATCAGTCGCAGCCGGAACGCATCCCACGGCAGGCCGAGCTTTTCGGTGAGTGCGACTGCGATCGCCAAAGCTCTTGCCTGCCACGGCGCTTCGAAGACGAGCTCGCCGTTGTCGCGGGGCAGCGACGCATCGTCGAGCGGTGCCCCGGTCACAGCCGCTGCACGCCGATCATCGACTCGCGGGTGACGATGCCGGCGAGCTGCTCCTCGGACATGTCCGCCGTCCCGTCCGGCCGCATCGGCAAAACCAGATAGCGCGCCTCGGCGCTGGAATCCCACACCCTGATCTCGACGTCGGCCGGGATGACCGTGCCCATCTCGGCGAGCAGCTTGCGCGGTTCGCGCACGGCCCGTGACCGGTAGGCGGGCGACTTGTACCACTTCGGCGGAAGCCCGAGCGTCGGCCACGGGTAGCAGGAGCACAGTGTGCATACCACCAGATTGTGGACCTGGTGGGTGTTCTCGACGACGACCATGAAGTGGCCTTCAGGCCCTTGGAAGCCGAAGTCGGCGATGGCCGCGGTCCCGTCGGCGAGAAGGCGCTCTTTATAGGCCGGATCGGACCACGCGCGGGCCACCACCTTCGCGCCGTTCATCGGACCGAGGTTCTCCTCGAACTGCTGGACGATCGCATCGAGGGCGTCGGTGTCGAGGATGTTTTTTTCGACGAGCACCGATTCGATCGCGGCGACGCGGGCTTCGATCGGCGCCATTTCCGTGGGATGATGATGGTCAGCCGTCATTGCAGATCCTCGAGGTAGCGCTCGAACAGGTCGATGTGGATGACATCGTCGTCGGTGCCCGCCTCACCCCACAGCTCACGTGACGTGAAGCGCACCGAATATTGCGGGTCGGCCACGGATCCGCCGCCATGCGCGGCAATGTCGTCAATGGCATGTGCGCCGTCGAAACGCGCGATCGTCCCCCGCTTGCCCTGCGCATAGCGGGGTGCGCGGGTGTGGCCCGGCGGATGCCATGCGCGGACCCTAACCTCGTCGCCTACGGCGTAGCGCGGCTCGCTGTGCGGGCTGAGGTCCTCGGGCAGCACGCCCCGATCGGGGCGGGAGAGTGGGAAGCGTCCTTCTGCGCGACGTTCGAGTTCGTCTGGCGTCGTGAAGCCCGATTCGACGACCATTGTGGTGAGACCGGTCAGCCAGCGTTCGTAATACGGCGCCGAAAGGTAGTGCTCCGGCGCCATGCGTTCGATCGAATGACGGAAGCGGCCGCCGGGGACGCTCTGCGCATCGAGCCAGCCGATCATTAGGCCGAAGGCGCGCCGCTGCCATTCTTGCTCGAAGAGGGGCTCGGCGTCCGTGTGCTCGACGGGGCCGAAGCCGTCGAGCCCGCCGAGGTCGTGCACGCCGTCCACCCGTCGAATTCTACGGTTTTTGCTTCAGTCCTCTACCGGGTTCGCAAGTTCGGGTTCTTCCGGCGGCGCCTGTCGATCGGACTCCGCTTGGTCGATGGACATCGCGATGCCGAGGGCGAGGAAGAAGACGATGAACAGCGGCCCTCCGAGGTAGAAATTCATCGCGCCGCCGGGGGAGATGAAGCTGGCCGCCGGGCCGATGATCGTGATCGTCTCGATCAGCTGCTCCACGGCGAACACCGCGGCGAGTATTCCGAGCCAGCGTGGGAACCGACCAGCGTTGGCCGCCAACAGAATTGGCACCGCGACCATGATGTCGGCAACCGTCAGGATTGGTCCGAACATCGTAACAATGTCGGTGATGGTGCGTCCGGTTGCCGAGCCGAGTTGGTCGGGATGCAGCGCGAGCCCGGCGGTGAACCACGACGCGATGAACATCTCGACGAGTACAACGGCCGAGCCGATGGTGAACACGTAGCCCGACGGGCCGGTCAGGCGATCACGCGCATACCCGAGAACCACGACCAACGCCAACA
>JAVXWV010000444.1:0-2967 GCA_032230775.1 Mycobacterium sp.
GCACACCGATCAGCGGGGCCGCGAAGGCCACCAGCTGCACGTAGCCGCCGATCAGCGCGACGGCGAGCGCGGCCACCGCGCACGTGACAATGGCCCGAGTCAACGGCGATGGGCGCCATCGCAGCTCGACTTCGGTGCAGCGGGTTTCGATCACGTCGTCAGCCCTTGCCGGTGTCCGTTCGAGGCACGGGCAGTCGATGCAACAGTTCCTCCACGACGTCGGACCCGTGTACGCGCCGCACCCACATCTCCGGTCGCAGGCTGATCCGGTGTGACATGGCAGGAACGGCAAGCGATTTGACGTCCTCGGGTATGACGTAATCCCTGCCGAGCAACAACGCCCTTGCGCGTGAGAGTTGCACCAAGTCGAGTTCCGAGCGCGGGCTGGCACCCACGGCGACCTGCGGGTGTTGGCGCGTCGCGGTCGCGAGCGACACCACGTAGCGCAGCACGTCGTCGTGCACGGTGACCTGTTCCACCGATTCGCGCATGGCGAGAAGGTCGTGCGCATCGACGACCTGATTCACGGTCGGCTGGGCCGAACCGCGTTCGAGGCGTCGGCGCAGCATCGATTCCTCGTCCGGCTCCGACAGATACCGCAGTTCGAGTCTGATCGTGAACCGGTCGAGCTGTGCCTCGGGCAACGGGTAGGTGCCCTCGTATTCGATCGGGTTGTCGGTGGCCAGCACGATGAACGGGGCCGGGAGTTTGTGGGTGACGCCGTCGATGCTCACCTGGCCCTCGCCCATCGCCTCGAGCAGCGCCGCCTGCGTCTTGGGCGGCGTCCGGTTGATCTCGTCGGCGAGAAGCAGGTTGGTGAAGATCGGCCCACGGCGGAACTCGAAGCGACCCGACTGCATGTCGTAGACCGTCGAGCCGAGCAGATCGGCGGGCAGCAGGTCCGGTGTGAATTGCACTCGCGTGAAGTCCAAGCCAAGCGCCGCGGCGAAGGACCTGGCGATCAACGTCTTGCCAAGGCCGGGCAGATCCTCGATCAACACGTGGCCACCCGCGAGGACGGTGGTGAGAATCAGCGTCAGCGCTGCGCGCTTGCCGACCACCGCGTGCCCTATCGCGTCGAGCACGGCCTCACTGTGCGCCGTCGTCGTCGCTGCCGGCAGTCCCATGTTCGCTGTCACACCTGCTCCAATCGTCGCAGAATTTGGTCGAGCGCCTCCCGCCCTGGCCCCGGTTCGCTGCCGCCGGTGCGGGATACGTTCTGCGGGTCCACCCACGCCCACAGCTCGGCACCGAAAAGCATGCTGCCTGCGGCGTGAAAGGCCACATGATCCTTGGCCTGCCGTTGACCGGTGGCCATCTCGAATTGCCGGGCCAACATCGGACGCAGGTGCCGGTCCCAGTCCCTTCGTGTTGACTCCGACCGGCTGATCAACGTCTCCGTCCGAGACAGCCAGCGACGCAACGACTCCGCCGGGTCGTTGGCGGGCGCATCGCCTGCGTCGTAGCCGGGCTCGCGCATCAGATAGAGCCGCAATGTCAGCAACACGATCGCGGCCATCACGCCGACGACCACCGGCACCAGCTCTCGGTCGAGTATCGCGAACGCCATCAGCTCGACGAGAGCGACGACGAAAACACCGGCAGCCACAAGCTTTTTCATGCCATGCTCCGCAGGTCGGTGAGTACCAGCCGCAGCGCGTCGACGGCGACGTCGCGATGGCCCTCGTTCATCACGTGCGGGCTGAATCGTGCCTCCTCGAACAGCTCCACCAGCTGCGACGCACTGTCGGCGCGCAACGCATGGTGGTCGACGGCGCGGGCCAACACCTCCGACGGGGTGTCACAGTCCTGAGGAACCGCACCGGGCACATGCGTCAGTTCGCGCTCCATCGCCGCGTAACACGCGATGATCGCCTCGCGCGGTTCGCGGCTCAGATCACCGATCTCGGCCAGCCCGACTTCGGCTGCCCGTGCAAGCGATTCGGCAGCCCCCGGCTGAACGGGTGCTTCGGGGTCATCGGCTGTGGCGGCCCACGAAGTCGCGGCGCGCCGCTGCCGACGGGAGACGACGGCCGTACCAACGACGATCAGGGCCATCAGGATCAACATCGGCGGGACGAGGTAGCCGATGATGTCGGTACCCGAATCGTCGGGCGAATCCGGTTGCCGCGGCACCGGATTGGTGGGCGGCGGCGCGCCGGCAGGGTCCGGCACCGTGGGTAACGCCGAAGGCGGCTGATCGCCGAGGCTGCCAACGCCCATCCGCATCAACACCAATACCAACACCAGCCACCCGATGAGCAGGCCGAGGGCGATCAGCGAGAAGCGCCACGTCGGGCGGCCCATGGTGCCCGGGCTCTCGGGCAACTGACCCGCGCCAGGTCGCCGCGCCTGACGATTGCGCAACCGCGAGATGATTGCGATGCCGATGATCGCCACCGAACCGGCGAGCAGGGCGACATCGACGACCAACGCCACGGGGCTGCTGGCCGGCCGCTCGCGATCGGCTACGCGTTCAACGCCGGGAAGGTAGCCGCGCAGCGCCCATGCGGCGACGAACAACAGCGCGACCACCGCGATCGCACGCGCTGTCGACTTGTCGATACCGGCCATCGGCACACCAATCGGCTGGGTGGTATCCATCCTGGCACGTGCATCGCGAAACCCAACGTTACATCGGCGATAGGTTGCGATATATCGCCGTGTCCGCGTATCTTTGGTGCAGTGACCACCACGCTCCAGGACGCCAGAGTCGCGTCCGCCCTCGACCGGATGTACACCGAGTCCACCGAACAGTTCGCACGGCTTCGCGAGAACCGCGACGTGTTCGAGCGCGTGGCCAACGCAAGCGCACAGGAGCGCGCCGACGCGCTCAGCGACTTCTACCTGCCGGTGACGCCCGAGGCGGGCAGGCTGCTCTACGCGCTGGTGCGGGCGACGCGGCCAAGCACGGTCGTCGAGTTCGGCATGTCCCTGGGGATCTCGGCGATCCATCTCGCATCGGCG
>JAVXWV010000476.1:0-4291 GCA_032230775.1 Mycobacterium sp.
CCAGCCAGCAGATGCGCCAACCGATTCGCCGCCTCATCCAGCTCCCGATAGCTCAGGGAGCCGCCCTCGAAGCTGATCGCCACCGCCTGCGGGGTGCGGGTGACGTGTTCGGCGAACAACACCGGAATCGACACCGGCGCCGCCACCGACGGCGCGGTCAGCACCACACGGTTACCGACCTCAGCCAACCGGGCATGCTCAGACTCACCGAGCAATTCCACCGACGACAATGACCGCCCAGGATCGGCGGCCATCCCCACCAACACCCGGTCCAACCGCTCTACTAAATCGCGGACATCACAATCCGAAAACAATTGCACAGCACCCGCCGTGCTGAGAAAAAGCCGATCATCGTCCCTATAAAAGAACAGCCCCAATTGTTCGACGAGGTTAGTATGGCTCAGGGTCCCCGATCCCGGAGCACCAGCAAGATCCCCCAGATGTGTAGTCGGAATGAAATTAACAATTACGCGACTCGACGCCTGCGCGGAGTTGCGGAGACGTGCCTTGTTCTCAATAACACGCACCGGGAACCGCTGATGCTGCAGCGCTTCCCGCAGTCGCGTGTCGACATGTTTACAAAAACTAGCAACCGCAGACCCCGGCGAAGCTTTCAACACCAGTGGGACGTCCCCGGTAATCATTCCGGGCACCGTCTGTGCCTCCGGACGCACACGCCTGCTTACCGCAAAATCGAGCACCACCTCCGAACTCTCGACGTCGCACCCACGCACCAGCAGCGCGCAGGCCGCAGTAATCACCGACGAGCGACGCACCCCCAACGCCTGCGACAACTCCTGGATCCCGGCGACAGCGACAGGGTCCAATTGAACCGGCGCAGAAGACGCATATGGATCATGCCCGTCCGCGGCGGGCACCAACCGATAACGCGGTTCGCCTTCCGGCGGCAGGTTCTTGGTCCAATAGGCCTGATCATCGAGATAATCGGTGGACGCTTCGTATTCTAACTCGCAAGCAATCAGATCACTTAGCGACCCAAAAAAAGGAGGGGGAATCGACGCACCCGAAGCCATGGCATTACAGACATCTACGATCCGATGAATAACAAGAGCTAGGCCGATTCCGTCCGCCACTATATGGTGGCAGCACACGAACCAATAAAGCTCATCGACCCGCGTGTGCAATAACGCAAATTTGAACAGCGGGCCACTAAGCGGCATCAGCGTGCGTTGGATCGATGATGCTAGCCGATGGACTTCCTGGACAGGATCCTGCGAGCCTAGGAGGTCGTAGGAAGCAAGCTCAACGTCCGGGTAATCAACCGTCTTTTGGAAAACCTGACCGTCCACTTCAAAAAAGGCAGCTCTAAGTGGTTCGGCCTCGCCCACCACCTGACGGATCGCGCGCTCAAGCAAGCCAGGCTCTACCGTGCCCTCGAATCGCAAAAGATAGCCCAGCTGCCACCTCGCACCGAAGAGACCCGTTTCCTGCGCAAGCCAGATGTCTAACTGGCCCCGCGTGAGCGGAAGGGCCCGGTCATCTAGTTCCATGCGCTTCCCCCACGGTTTACGTGTCCTCCCTCACGGTTTACGTGTCCTCCCTCACGGTTTACGTGTCGAAAGCGCTGCCCGCTGCCAGCCTCTCGCGCAGACTCTTCGGCCGTATATCGGGCCAGTTCTCTTCGATGTAGTCCAGACACGCTGCGCGGTCCGCTTCGCCGTGAACCACCCGCCAGCCGGCTGGAACATCGGCGAAGGTCGGCCACAGGCTGTGTTGCTCCTCGTCGTTGACCAAGACGAAAAAGCTGCCACTGTCATCGTCGAAAGGATTGATGCTCATCGGTGCTCCAAATCATCTAGCCGACATGAATAGAATCAGTCCAAACACTACTTGAGCCCAACAAGGTCGTCGAGTGTTTCGGCAAAGTTCCTGATGCGGCTTCTGGCACACCTCAGTAACTCGTGCACGCGCCGCAGGGTTGGGCCGTTTGTGGCTTCCTCTGATGTGACCCACAGTGGTGTATCAGCTTGTGACGTTCGTTTACCGGACAGGCACGGGCCCCGCGAGGACGATGAAGCTTTCGGTGCTCGCTAGTGGTGCTAGCGAACACCGGCCCGCCACTGCCGACTTGGATCAGCAACGACGGAAGGACGGACTTCACCGGCGTGCGGTGGGAAAATTAACGCGATGATCACTAAGTGGGTCGACCGGACAGGGTTCGTCATGACGTCCTCCTCACCTCCTGGCAAAGGTGCGGGCTGTCGCTCAACCTAGCAAGGGTTCTGGTCACCATCCTTTGCAAAAGCCGTTGATTACCTATGAATCGGTAATGAACGTCAGGGAGAACTACGCGGCTCGTACGCGCTGGCGTTGCTCCAGCTAAGGGCCTGCACTCAGCGGCAATGGCCGTCAAACAGTAGCCCGCAGATGGCCGAATCACTGCGGTTGGCGCAACGGGGTCGTCGACGTAGCCAGCGGTGATCCGCCACAGGCTGCACGACTCGATCGCAGCCCAGACCGGTGGGGCTGGTGGTCGGGATCGGCGCCCACGCGTGGGTTCCGTGGGTCGACGCCGTCCCCTGCCGAAGCGACCCTGCTGTAGCGAGCCCGGCCGGGGCCGACAGCGATAGGGTGGCCGCTGTGCCACGATCATTCGACTTCTCGATCGAATCCCCGGCCAGCGTCGAACAAATCCATTCGGCGTTCTCCGAGAAGGATTACTGGCTGGCGCGGCAGGAGGCCTTCGGCGGCGTCGCCAGGTTGGACTCGTTGGTCAAGGAAACCGATGGCTCCGTGACCGTGGTTATCATCGGGGACGGGGACCGCGAAGGGGTGGCCGGGCTTGTCGCCAAGTTCTACCCCCGCAGTTGGCAAGTCGTGCAGAATGAGTCGTGGCGCCCGATCGACGGCGGCCAGGTGCGCGGGGAAATCAGCATCGCGACGCGCGGCGCGCCGGGATCTGGGCATGGGACGGCTTTGCTCGCACCGGCGCAGAACGGCTCGCGCCTGAAGTGCACTGCGACCGTCGAATTCAGCGTCCCGTTAATCGGCGGCAAGATCGAGAGCATGATCGGCCGCCAGTTGGTCGAGCAGATTTCGACAATGCTGCGCTTCACCGCGGAATGGATCACGGAGCATGCCTGACGCCGGTTGTGTTGCGGTGTGACACACCCCGGCGTGGGCGGGGGTGACTTACCCTTCAGGCGTGGAATCCCCGGCGCGCACTGATTTCAGCCCTGCCATCCGTGTCGACGGTCTGACCAAACGGTTCGGCCGTGTTGTGGCCGTCGAGGATCTGAGTATGACCGTCGCGCCCGGCGAGGTGTTCGGGTTCCTGGGTCCCAACGGTGCCGGCAAGTCGACGACGATCCGCCTGCTACTCGGCTTGATTCGCCCGACCGCAGGCGGTGGGCAGATATTCGGTTGCGCGGCGGGTGACGTCCTTCGGTCCCATCGTCACATCGCGTACGTGCCGGCCGATGTTGCGCTGTGGCCGGGACTGACGGGCGCCGAAATCCTTGAGCTGCTTGGCTGCGTGGGCCTCGGTGTTGACGCGGCCTACCGCGACGAGTTGGTCGACCGTTTCGATCTCGAGCTCGACAAGCCGGCCAGGACCTATTCGACCGGCAACCGGCAGAAAGTGGCCCTTGTCGCTGCATTCGCGACACGGGCTCCGCTTCTGATGCTCGACGAGCCGACCAGCGGCCTGGATCCGTTGATGGAGCGAGAGTTTCGCGGCTGTGTCGCAGAAGCACGCGAGCGGGGTCAGACGGTGTTCCTCAGCTCTCACAAGCTGGCCGAGGTAGAAGCCTTGTGCGACCGGGTAGCGATTCTGCGCGCCGGGCGACTCGTCGAAATTGACAGCATCGCTGATTTACGCCGGTTGCGCCGGACCGTTGTTGAGGTGTCCTATCGCGGCGTTCAACCTTCCCTCGCGGACATCGCGAGTGTGTCCAGTGTCGAGCCGCTTGATGGTGATCGGTTGCGGTTCAGCCTGACTGGGCCGCCGGTGGACGCGCTTCGAGCGCTCGCCACAGCCGACATTACTGCGCTCGCGATGCACGAACCGACCCTCGAAGAGATTTTTCTCGATTACTACGGAGAGGCTGAACGATGACAGCCGCCACGCTGCCTGGTTCGCCGGTGGCCGCCGGGCCGCAACTCGCGCCGGGGCGGGCCGTGAGCCGGCTGGCCGTGCGCCAGCTTCGCCTTGGTGCCGCGGTGGTCGCCTTGATCGCCGGGGTTATGTCGGCGGTAGTTGCCAGCCAGTACGAGATGATCAGCAGCTTGCTGGATGAATCAGGTTTGCGCGCAATGGCCGGGAATCCCA
>JAVXWV010000549.1:0-2706 GCA_032230775.1 Mycobacterium sp.
TCGGGCTGATCAGGAGAGGTCACGACCAGCCAGCTTAAATGGTCGCATGGCCGCTCCGATCAACGCGGCGGCGGTAGCCGCCCTGGCCGACGAGGTCATCGACTGGCGTTTCAAGGGCCTGCCTGCGTCGTGGTGGGGCCGCACCCCGGCACAGATCCGCGTAGAGGCGCCCGATCTGTTCGACGGCGGAGGCGCCGTCGGCCCCGTGTGTGTGCTGCGCTCCGGGGCCATGGCGCACAACCTCGCCGCGATGGCCAGCTGGTGCCGCGACCGCGGCGTCGAGCTCGCGCCACACGGCAAGACGCACATGGCGCCACAGCTGTTCGCCCGCCAGCTCGACGCCGGCGCGTGCGCGATCACCGCGGCGACGTTGAGTCACGTCCGCATGTACCGCGCCTTTGGCGTGCGTGATGTGGTGATGGCCAACGAGCTTGTCGATGAGGCGGGATTGCGCTGGCTGGCCGCCGAACTGGACGCCCACCCGGAATTCTCGATGATTTGTTGGGTGGATTCGGTGCGCGGGGTGGAGCTGATGACGGCGGCGCTGGCCTCGGCGGGAGCGGTCAGACCGGTCGACGTTTGCGTCGAGGTCGGCATGCGCGGCGGGCGCACCGGCTGCCGCGGGCAGTCCGTGGTGGACGAGGTCGCGCACGCGGCCGCTTCGTCGCCGCGGCTGCGGCTGGTCGGTGTCGCGGGCTACGAGGCGGCGCTAGGTCACGACATCACGCCCGACGCGCTGGCAGGCGTTACGGGCTACCTACAGGAGATGCACGCCGCGGTGGTGCGGTTGGCCCCGCTGTTCGAGACGGACCAAGCGATCGTGACCGCAGGCGGCAGCACATACTTCGACGCGGTCGCCGATGTGCTGACCGGTTACTGGCCCGAAGGCTTGGCGGTACGAACCATCGTGCGTAGCGGCGCGTACCTCACTCACGACGACGGGTTGTACGCGCGGACATCGCCGCTTCGCGCTGCGCTGCGGCCTGCGCTGCAGGTGTGGGCGCAGGTCGTGTCGCGGCCGGAGCCGGGACTGGCAGTGCTGACGATGGGCCGCCGCGACGTGTCATTCGATCAGGATCTGCCGGTGCCCCTGGGGTTGACCGACGGCCAGCTGACCAAGCTCAACGATCAGCACGCGTATCTGCGGCTGGGCAGCGAAAGCGTCGAGGTCGGCAGCTGGCTGGGGTTCGGCATCTCGCATCCCTGCACCGTGTTCGACAAGTGGCAGCTCATCCCCGAGCTGGACGCCGACGACCGGGTGGTCGGCCTGATCCGCACTTTCTTCTAGCGATTTGTGTGCGTTGAAGAGCGCTCACCGCAACAAAATGCACACAAATCGCAATTAGCGGGCCTGCTTGAGCCGGCCGCGCGAGCTGTCGCGGTTGCGCTCGAACACCAATCGCAGGCCGTCAAGGGTGAGGTGCTTGTCGTAACGCACGACGGTGTGGAGGTCAGGCAACAGCAACGGCGCGGTGTGGCCGGTGGCGACGACCGTGACGTCGTCACCGGCGAAGCCGTCGACGTCCTCGCGGATGCGGTTGACCAATCCGTCCACGAGGCCTGCGAATCCGAACACGGCACCGGCCTGCATGCATTCGACGGTGTTCTTGCCGACCACCGAGCGGGGCCGGGTCAGCTCGACGCGCCGCAGCGCCGCCGACCGCGCGGCGGCCGCGTCGGAGGACACCTGCACGCCGGGAGCGATTGCACCGCCAAGGAATTCGCCCTTTGCGGAGACCACGTCCACACAGATCGACGAGCCGAAGTCGACGACGATCGCGGCCTTGCCGTACTTGTGAAAAGCGGCCAGGCAGTTGACGATGCGGTCCGCGCCAACCTCTTTGGGGTTGTCGACCAGAAGCGGAATGCCGGTGCGCACACCGGGCTCGATCAAGACGTGCGGCACCGATGGCCAGTACTGCTCGAGCATCACGCGCACCTCGTGCAGTACCGACGGCACGGTCGAGAGCCCCGCGGCGCCGGTCAGTTGCTCGGAATCGTCGCCGATCAAGCCATCGATGGTGAGTGCGAGCTCATCGGAGGTCACTTCGGATTCGGTGCGTATCCGCCAGTGCTGCACCACTTTGGCGTGATCGCCCGATCCGGAGACCAGGCCCACGACGGTGTGAGTATTTCGGACGTCGATAGCGAGGAGCACGGGCTTACCGCGGCGACATCAGCTCGGCCACATCGGCCGGCACGTAGGCAGGATCGTGACCCAGATCGATCTGCTTGTTGTCGGTGTCGACGAACACCACCCGGGGCTGATACACCCTTGCCTCGGCGTCCTCCATCGTGCCGTACGCGATCAGGATCACCAGGTCACCTGGATGCACGAGATGCGCTGCGGCGCCGTTGATGCCGATCACACCGCTCCCGCGCTGGCCGGTAATCGCGTAGGTGACCAGACGTGCGCCGTTGTCGATATCGACGATAGTGACCTGCTCACCCTCCAGCAGGTCGGCCGCATCCATCAAGTCGGCGTCGATGGTGACCGAGCCGACGTAGTGCAGGTCGGCCTTGGTGACCGTGGCGCGGTGGATCTTCGATTTCAGCATTGTCCGTAACATCAGTTTCTCCAAGGTAATTCGTGGTTCTCGTCCGACCCGACCCGTGGGTGTCCGTCGATGCCTGCGGTTGCTCCGATGTCAATGGCGATGTTGTCAAGAAGCCTGGTGTTGCCCAGTCGGGCGGCCACCAGCATCC
>JAVXWV010000605.1:0-11873 GCA_032230775.1 Mycobacterium sp.
GCAGCACCAAGAACAGCTGCCTGTGCAGCGGAACCCCAGCGCCTGCCGTCACCTCGGCTGGCGTGGACCGAAAGTCGTGGACGCCCATCAGACCGCTAAGCATAGGGCGTGTGACCTCCGATTCTTGTGCTTGAACTGCAGTTGTTATATAACTATAACAACATGACGACTTCTGCGAATCTCGGAGGATTGGGATGACCGTGACCGCGCCGCCAGGCCCGACCGGAACACTGGCGACCTGGGTCGCCGGGCTCTCACTCGACGACATTCCCGCCGTGGTACTCGAACGCGCCAAGCACCTTCTTCTCGACGGACTGGGCTGCGCGCTGATCGGAGCGCAGCTCCCGTGGTCGCGCACGGCCACAGAGGCGGTGCTGGACATCGACGGCCGCGGCGACACCGTCGTCATCGGTACCGGCCGCACCGCGAGCCCGCCCGCAGCGGCCGTGCTGAACGGCACCTTCGTTCAGGGTTTCGAGCTTGACGACTTCCATCCCATCGCGCCGGTGCACAGCTGCTCGCTCGTCATCCCAGCACTGTTGTCGACGGCCTCGTCTCTGCCAACCGTCAGCGGCGCCGAGGCGCTGCTGGCCGCGATCGTGGGCTTCGAGGTCGGGCCGCGCGTCGGCTACACGCTGCACGGCGCCGAAATGCTCGACCGCGGTTGGCATTCCGGATCTGTATTCGGGACCCACTCCGCGGCGATGGCGTCGGGCAAGTTACTCGACCTGTCCCCCGGTCAGCTGGAAGACGCGCTCGGGCTGGCCGCCACCCAGTCGGCGGGCCTGATGGCCGCCCAGTACGAGGCAATGAGCAAGCGCATGCACCACGGCCTCGCCGCCAGGAACGGCTTCTACGCGGCCGGACTTGCCGCCCACGGCTATACCGGAATCAAGCGCGTATTCGAACGCGAATACGGCGGTTTCCTCAGCGTCTTCGGCGAAGGACATCACCCCGAGGCCGCACTGCTGACCGGTCAACTCAGCGAGCGGTGGGAGACCAGCACGATCATGGTGAAGTCCTACGCGGCGATGGGTGGCCTGCACGGCGCGATCGACGCCGCCCGCCGACTGCGTCCATCGGTGGACCCGAAACGCATTGCGCACATCGACATCACCGTCGGCACGACGATCTACAAGCACGGGTGGTGGACCGCCGAACGCCCGTTGGCGCCGATCGGCGCACAGATGCACCTCGGATATACCACCGCCGCCGCACTGCTCGACGGCAACGTGCTGCCCGAACAGTTCGCGGCCGCGCGCCTGGACGCCGACGACATCTGGCGTCTCGTCGAACGCACCGACGTCCACCTCGACGAGGCGCGCGACCACGCCCCTGTCGCCGAGCGATTCGGCACCGACCTCGCTGTCACCACCGACGACGGCACCGTGCATCGCGTCCGCATCGACCAGCCGCACGGCGCACCGACCGACCCGGTCACCAACGACGAACTCGTCGCCAAATTCCACGCGCTCGCCGACCGCGTGACAACCCGCGACCGCGCGGCGGCGATCGAGCGGACGGTGACGGGCCTGGATGCGCTCGCCGACATTCGCGAACTCGTCGACCTGCTCGCCGCGCCTGTCGCCGGCGCGCTGGACTGAAAGGAAACCGTCAATGCCAACCACCCCCGCCCGGCAACGCCTTCGCGATCTGCTGGCCAAACGTGAACTCATCGTCGCCCCAGGTGTGTTCGACGGGATCTCCGCGCAATTGGCCCGCCGCACCGGCCACGTCGCCGCCTATCTGACCGGAGCAGGCGTCGCGGCGTCCGGCTTCGGACTGCCCGATATCGGCCTCGTCACCCAGACCGAGATGACCGAGCGCGCCAGGATGATCGTCTCCGCACTCGGCGATGTACCGTTGATCGCCGATGCCGACACCGGCTACGGCGCGGGACTAAACGTCGTTCGCACGGTACGCCTGTACGACGACGCCGGCGTCGCCGCAATCCAGTTGGAGGATCAGGTATTTCCGAAGCGGTGCGGGCATCTTCCCGACAAGCAGGTGGTCGACGCGGCCACCTTCGTGCAGACCCTCACGGCGGCGCTCGATGCCAGATCGGATGAGGGCATGCTCGTGGTGGCGCGCACCGACGCCCGCGCGCCGCTGGGACTCGACGCCGCCATCGACCGGGCCAACCAGTATGCGGAGGCGGGCGCGGACATCATCTTCGTCGAGGCGCCGCAGGGCATCGACGACATCGAGCGGATCGCCCGCGAGGTCAACGCCCCGCTGCTGATCAATCTTGTGCTGGGTGGCATGACCCCGCTGGAGTCGTCGGCACGGTTGCGAGAACTCGGATATGCGATCGCGATACACCCGTCGAATCCGTTGGCGCGCGCCACCTTCGCCATCCTGGAAGGGCTATGCGAACTCAACGGCGGCAATCCCGCGAATTATGCGCCCTCGACTCCTGCCGACTTCTTCAACCTCGTCGGCATGGCCGAATGGCGGGAACTCGACGAGCGGCTCGCGAGCAAGGTGGCCTCATGGGTATGACGATTATCGAGAAGATCCTGTCCCGCAAGGCCGGACTGGACGGGGTGTCGGTTGGCGACGTCGTCGTCGTCGACGTCGACATGACCGTCCTCATCGACTTGCAGTTCGCCACCATGTGGATCCCGCCGCTGCGCATCCACGACGCGGACAAGCTGGCCATCGTGATGGACCACGCCGTCCCGGCACCGACGATCAAGGATGCGGCGGGTGGCGGGCATGCGCGAAAGTTCGCTTCGGACTTCGGAGTCACGCGCTTCTTCGACGTCGGCCGACACGGCATATGCCATCAGGTCATCGCCGAGAACGGGCTGGCCCGCCCGGGAGAAGTGTTGGCCTGCACCGATTCCCACACCTGTGCGGGCGGCGCATACAATGCCGCGGCCCGGGGGCTCGGCCCGGCCGAGGTTTACTCAATCATGTGTACCGGCACGACGTGGTACCAGATCGCGCCGACGATCCGGTATGAGCTCGAGGGCGTCAAACCGTCGGTCGTCTCCGGCAAGGACATCTTCCTGCACATTGCGAACGAATACGGCGATGCCGCCAACCTCAACGTGGAATTCGGTGGGTCGGGCCTCGCGGGCATTCCGATGCACGACCGTCGGACGATCGCCACGCAAGGTGCGGAAGTATCGGCGGATTTCACCACGTTCGAGGCGGATGCTGTGCTCACCGAGTACTTCGAAGGGCTCGGCATTTCCGGCTACGTTGCCGCCAACCCCGATCCCGACGCCACCTATCTGGATGTGCGCCGGATCGATCTCAGTGCATTGCAACCGTATGTCGCGCGACCGGGCACGGTCAGCCACAACGGTCTGCCGGTGTCGGAACTGAACGGGCAGAAGGTCGACCAGGCGTTCATCGGCTCATGCGCCAACGGTCAGCTCGAGGATCTGGAGATCGCCGCGAACATGTTGCGCGGCAACTCCATCGCGCCGGGTGTCCGACTGCTCGTTACGCCCGCCTCACAGGCCGTGTACCGGGAAGCCATGCGACGCGGCTACCTGCAGGACATCGCCGACGCAGGTGGGGTCGTCACCAATTCAACGTGCGGCGCCTGCTTCGGCTATCACATGGGTGTCGTGGGGCCCGGCGAGGTGTGCATCACGGCGAGCACGCGCAACTTCACCGGGCGCATGGGCAGCGCCGATGCCGAGATCTTCATGGCATCGCCTGCGACCGTCGCAGCGTCGGCGATCACCGGATATATCACCGACCCCAGGAGCGTGACGGCATGAGGTTCAGCGGCAAGGTGTGGGTGTTCGGCGACGACCTGAACACCGATGCGATGTATCCCGGCTTCGCCATGAAGATGGAACCGACCGAGGCTGCCAGGCACATCTTCTACGAGGTGCGGCCGGGCTGGACCGACGACGTATCCGCAGGCGACATCGTGGTGGCGGGAAAGAACTTCGGTGTGGGATCCTCACGCCCGGTCGCGGCCCTTTTCGCCGAGCTCGGCGTCGCCGGTCTGGTGGCCGAGGAGTTCAACTCGTTGTTCTTCCGCAACGCCGTCAACGCCGGCCTGCCCGCGATGACGGTGCCGGAGGCGACCGCCCTCTTCAGCGACGGCGATGCCGGGACGTTCGACCTGACCGACGGCAGTTGGCGCAACGACACGACCGGCGCGAGCGGCATCGTCCCGAAGCTGCCGCAGCTGATTCTCGACGTCATCGCCAGCGGCGGTGTGCTGCCGCGGTTGGCCGCGCAAGGTTACGTACCCGCCGAACTGGGAGAGGTACTTCGTTCCAGCACCGTCGCGATGCGCAGCGCGGGAAGCGGCGCGTGATGGCCCCGTTAGACTGCCGAGAATGCCGTTGCTAGGAAAGCTGCTTCGCCGGTTCCGCGCGGGCGAAGACAAAAGTCCGCTGTCCGGCCGCGAATACACCACCGCCGGCGCGATTGACATCACAAGCCCCGCATTCACCAACGGCGGTGCGATCCCGCAGAAGCACGCCGGAAAGGGCGTCGGCGACAACGTGTCCCCGGCGCTGCAATGGACCGGCGTCCCGGCAGACACCAAGCAGTTGGTGCTGATCATGGACGATCTCGACGTGCCGATGCCGAAGCCGCTCATGCATACGATCGCCGTGATCGAGCCGGACGTCGGTGGACTCGCAGAAGGTGAGCTCAAGCCCGGCACCACCGGCGTAAGGCTGGTCAAGGCGTTCGGCGCAACCTACGTCGGCCCGCGTCCCATCCCCGGCCACGGCCCGCATCATTATCGATTCCTCGTATTCGCGCTCGACCAAAAGATTCCCCACAGCGTCGCCGACCGCAAGGCCTTGCTTGCCGCCATGGCAGGTCACGTCGTGGCACGCGGTGGCCTGACGGGCAGCTACGAGCGCTGACCAGTCTTAGTCCTCTGGGATTTCGCGTTCGATCTCGTCGAGCCATATCCGGGCCGACATATCCGACGGCGCCCGCCAGTCACCGCGCGGCGAGAGCGATCCGCCGTGCGACACCTTCGGCCCGTTCGGCATCGCTGAGCGTTTGAACTGGCTGAACGAGTAGAACCGCTGCGCGAACACCTGCAGCCACTGCCGAATCTCCTTCAGCGAGTATGCCGGCCGCCTGTGCTCCGGTAATCCGGCGGGCCAGTCGCCGCGTTGCGGATCGCTCCACGCGTGCCACGCGAGGAACGCGACCTTCGACGGTCGGAATCCGTACCGCAGCACCTGAAACAGCGAAAAATCCTGCAGCACATACGGCCCCACCTTAGCCTCGCTGCTCTGAATCTCCTCATCCTCGCCCACCGGGATCAGCTCGGGAGTGATCTCGGTGTCGAGGACAGACAGCAGCACCTCGTTGACCGCGTCGTCGAACTGATGTGAGGAGACGACCCACCGGATCAGGTGCTGGATCAGCGTCTTGGGCACGCCGCCATTGACGTTGTAGTGCGACATCTGGTCGCCCACACCGTATGTCGACCAGCCGAGCGCCAATTCGGAAAGATCGCCGGTGCCGAGCACGATGCCACCACGCTGGTTGGCGAGCCGGAACAGGTAGTCGGTGCGCAATCCCGCCTGCACATTTTCGAACGTGACGTCGTAGACCTTCTCGCCGCGGGCGAACGGGTGATCCATCTCGTTGAGCATCAGTTCGGCGGTGGACTTGATGTCGATGGTCTCGAACGTCACACCCAGCGCTTCGGCGAGCCGGATGGCATTGCCCTTGGTCCGTTCACCCGTCGCGAAACCCGGCAGCGTGAACGCCAGAATGTCGCTGCGCGGCCGGCCTTCCCGGTCCATCGCGTGGGCGGCGACGATCACCGCATGCGTGGAATCAAGCCCGCCGGACAACCCGAGCACGACCTTCGGGTAATTCAGCGCGCGCAGCCGCTGCTCAAGGCCGGATACCTGGATGTTGTAGGCCTCATAGCAATCCTGTTCCAGCCGTGACGGATCCGACGGCACAAACGGGAACCGCTCGACCTCGCGGCGCAGACCGATGTCACCCGACGGCGGGTCGAGCCGGAACTCCACCCGACGGAACGACTCCGCGTTGATCCGATGGTGGACGGCGTTGTCGTCGAAAGTGCCCATTCGCAGCCGCTCCGAACGCAACAGTTCGAGGTCCACGTCGGCGACCGATCGGCGCTCACCCTTGGGGAACCGCTCGGACTCGGCGAGCAGAACCCCGTTCTCCCACACCATCGTCTGGCCGTCCCACGCAAGATCGGTGGTGGATTCGCCCTCACCCGCCGCGGCGTAGACGTATGCGGCCAGGCACCGCGACGACGCGGACCGGGCCAGCAGCGCCCTGTCCTCGGCGCGCCCGATCGTGATCGGGCTGCCGGACAGGTTGGCCAACACCGTCGCGCCTGCCAGCGCCGCCTGCGCACTCGGCGGGATCGGCACGAACATGTCCTCGCAGATCTCGACGTGCAATACGAAGCCGGGCAGATCGGTCGCGGTGAACAACAGGTCGGGACCGAACGGCACGTCTGCATCACCGATGCCGATGGTGCCGCGCACGTCGTCGCCGGCCGCCATCTGGCGTCGTTCGTAGAACTCCCGGTAGGTCGGCAGGTAAGACTTCGGCGCGACACCCAGCACCTTGCCGCGGTGGATCACCACGGCGGTGTTATAGATCCGGTGCTGATTGCGCAGCGGCGCGCCGACCACCAGCACCGGCATCAGGTCGGCCGAGGCGGCCACGACGTCGAGCAGCGCGCCCTCGACCGCGTCCAGCAACGCGTCCTGCAGCAGGATGTCTTCGATCGAGTAGCCGGACAGCGTCAACTCCGGGAAAACGGCCAGCGCGACGCTGTCGTCGTCGCAGTCGCGGGCCACCCGCAGCACCGACTCGGCGTTCGCGACAGGGTCCGCGAGGGTCGTGTGATGGGTGCACGCAGCCACCCGCACGAACCCGTGCCGGTATGCGCTGTAGAAGTCCATCTCCTCTATTGTCGCCCGTCAAAGGTCAAGATCCGGTGACGGGGTACATACGGGCAGGTCACCGAACCCGGTGTCGAGACGCGAAACTGCCTGCACAGACGCCGGCCTTGGCCTCGTGTTGGCCTGCAGTTCGCCCGCAGGCACCTCACCTGATCCGGCGATTTTGATTGCGTCGCGCATGGTGAACCGAAGACCCAACCCAGGAGGAATCGTGAATCAGCTTGCTGTTCAACGTCAATCGCGGCCATTGCTCCCGGAGCTTTCCGAGCTCTTCAGTGGCTTTCATGGCTTTCCTACCATCGCCGGCCTCGCTGGCCTGCGGTCGTTCTTCGATGGCAACCTGCTGCGGGTTGAAGACGAGATGAAGGACGGACTCTACGAAGTTCGTGCCGAGCTTCCCGGCGTCGACCCGATCGAGGACATCGAGGTCACGGTGCGAGACGGCCAGCTGACGATCAAGGCCGAGCGCACCCAGACCAGCGAGTCCAATGGGCATTCGGAGTTCTCATACGGCTCGTTCGTGCGGACGGTCCCGCTGCCTGCGGGCGCCGACGAGGACGGCATCAACGCCACATACGACCGGGGCATCCTCACCGTTTCGGTGCCGCTCTCCGAGGACCACCCGGCCGAGAAGCACGTCGAGGTCATCGAGACCATCCTCGTCGACGAGGACGAAGACTACGACGATGACGACGAAGACGACCAGGACGTCGAAGACGACGAGAACGACGATGCTGAGGACGCCGACGTGCAGGACGACGAGCACGCCGACGAAAAGCAGCATCAGCCCGCAGGCTGAACCGGATCGCCTAGCCTGGGAGGCGTGGAAGCACCGGAACTCGTCGCCCTGCTGCACGGGCGGCGCGTTACGGTGCTCACCGGAGCGGGGATGTCGACGGACTCGGGCATCCCCGATTACCGAGGGCCGGACTCGCCGCCGAGCAACCCGATGACCATCCGCCAGTTCACCTCCGACGAAGCGTTTCGGCAGCGTTACTGGGCGCGCAATCACGTCGGCTGGCGGCACATGGATGAGACGCTGCCCAACGCAGGTCACCGCGCGCTGGCCGAGCTCGAGCATGTAGGCGTGGTGTCCGGTGTGATCACCCAGAACGTCGATCTGCTGCACACCAAGGCAGGCAGCCGCACCGTGATCAACCTGCACGGCACCTACGCCCAGGTGATCTGCCTGGACTGCGGCCACACGATGTCACGCGCCGCCCTTGCGGACCTGCTCGAGGCGGCCAACCCCGGGTTTGTCGAGCGGGCAGAGGCGGTCGGCGGCATCGCAGTGGCGCCTGACGCCGACGCGATCGTCGGCGACACCGCCTCGTTTCGGATCATCGACTGTTCGAAGTGCGGCGGCATGCTCAAGCCAGACATCGTCTATTTCGGTGAGAATGTGCCGAAAGACCGTGTGGACGACGCGTATTCGCTTATCGACGGAGCCGATGCACTACTGGTGGCAGGGTCGTCGCTTACGGTGTATTCGGGTTTCCGGTTCGTCCGCCATGCCGCGGCCCTTGGCATCCCGATTGCAATCATCAACCGGGGGACGACGCGCGGCGACGACCTTGCGACCGTGAAGATCGACAGCGGCTGCTCGCCCATGCTGACGCTGCTGGCCGATGAATTGCCTGCGGTCGCGAACTCGGCGTGACTTGTGTGCACTTTGTAGCGATCAGCGCAACAAACTGCACACAAATCGCTTAGACGGCGACCAGGTCGTCCGCGTGGACGGCGGGGCGTCGCATCTCGGCGGGCAGATCGGAGGTTGAGCGGCCCAACATCGTCGCCAATTCGGAGTGGTCGTAGGCCACCACGCCTCTGGCCACCATGGTGGCGTCCAGTGCGCGCAACTCGACGACGTCGCCGCCGTAGAACCGCCCCGACAGCGACGTGATGCCCGCGGGCAGCAGCGAACGTCGTTGCCGCACAACGGCCCGCACCGCCCCGTCGTCCAGCGTGAGCGCGCCCGCCGACTCGGCGGCGTAGCGGACCCAGAACTTGCGCGCCGACATTCGTTCGGGCCGCGGGGCGAACACAGTGCCGACCGACGCATCGGCCAGCGCGGTGGCCACATCCGACGCGGCGGCCACCAGCACCGGCACGCCTGCGTCGGCGGCCAACAGCGCCGACGACAGCTTCGACGCCATCCCACCGGTGCCGAGATGGCTGCCGCGGCCCGCCACCACACCATCGATATCTGCAGGGCCAGAGACTTCAGAGATGAACCGCGCATTGCCTTTTCGCGGGTCAGCGTTGTAGAGGCCGTCGATGTCGGACAACAGCACGAGCGCGTCTGCGCCCACCAAGTGCGCGACCAACGCGGAAAGCCGATCGTTGTCGCCGAACCGGATCTCGTTGGTGGCCACGGTGTCGTTCTCGTTGACGATCGCGACCGCGTGCAGCGCCCGCAGCCGGTCCAGCGTGCGTTGGGCATTGGTGTGCTGTACCCGCATGGAGATGTCATGGGCGGTCAGCAGCACCTGGCCGACGGCGCGGTTGTAGCGGGCGAACGCCGCGCTCCACGAGTTCACCAGTGCAACCTGCCCGACGCTGGCGGCTGCCTGCTTGGTGGCCAGATCGGTGGGACGCTTCGTCAGCCGCAACGGTTCGATGCCCGCGGCGATCGCACCCGAGGACACGATCACCACGTCGGAGCCCGCCCTCATCCGGCCCTCGATCGCATCGGCCAAAACAGCCAGCCTGCTCGCGTCGAACACCCCCGACGACGTGGTCAGCGCGGTGGTGCCGACCTTGACGACGACGCTGCGCGCAGATCGGATGGCTTCCCGGTGCCCGGAGGGCGCCGATCCAGCTCCGTGCGGGCTCGTCACGACTCATCACCTGGACGGCGACGTTCGCGGCGGGCCGCCTTACGTTCGTCTGCGCCGACGCGATCCGTCTGCTCAAGCCGCAAGTCGGTGCCGCGACCGGACAGCGGCACATCGACGCCGGCGGGGGTCTGCGGCTCCCAGTCGAAGGTCATGTCGCCGATGGTGACGGCGCATCCGGGGCGCGCGCCGAGCCGCAGCAGTTCGTCTTCCACGCCGAGACGGGCCAGCCGGTCACCGAGGTAGCCGACGGCTTCGTCGTTGTCGAAATTCGTTTGGCCGATCCAGCGTTCGGGCCGCGTACCGCGGACCACGAAGCCACCCTGGCCGTCGGGCGCGACGGTGAAACCGCTCTCGTCGACCGCGACCGGCCGGATGACAGGGCGCCGCGGCACGATGGCCGGCTGCGACTCGCGATACGCCGAAACCATGTCCCACAGCGCGAACGTCAACGGCCGCAAGCCCTCCCGACTGACCGTCGATATCTCGTGTACCGGCCAGCCGAACCGCCGGGTGATCTCTTCGCGGACGAAGTCAGCCAGTTCGCGTGCCTCCGGCACGTCGATCTTGTTGAGTACCACTGCCCGCGGACGCTCGGCAAGGTCGACCAGGATCGAATCACCTTGCAGCGTAGGGGTATACGCGGCCAACTCGGCTTCCAGCGCCTCGATGTCGGAGATCGGGTCACGGCCGGGCTCCAGCGTCGCGCAGTCGACGACATGCACCAACACCGCACATCGCTCGATGTGCCGCAAGAAATCGAGGCCGAGGCCGCGACCTTCGGATGCGCCCGGGATCAGTCCCGGCACATCGGCGACGGTGAATGTGTGGTCCCCCGCCGACACCACGCCCAGGTTGGGCGCCAGCGTGGTGAACGGATAGTCGGCGATCTTCGGCTTGGCCGCCGAGATGACCGACACCAGCGACGACTTGCCTGCCGACGGGAACCCGACAAGCCCGACGTCGGCGACGGTCTTGAGTTCCAGCGTGAAGTCGCGGACCTGGCCGTCCTCGCCGAGCAGCGCGAAGCCCGGTGCCTTGCGGGCCCGCGACGCGAGCGCGGCGTTGCCGAGTCCGCCGCGCCCTCCTGCGGCGGCTTCGAACCGGGTACCCGCACCGACAAGGTCGGCGAGTAACCGACCGTTCTCGTCGAGCACGACGGTGCCGTCGGGAACCTTGACCTCGAGGTCGGCCCCTGCGGCGCCGTCGCGGTTGCTACCCGCGCCCCCCTTGCCCGAAGGGGCGACGACATGGGGGTGGAAGTGGAAGTCGAGCAGTGTGTGAACCTGCGGGTCGACGACCAGAACGATGCTGCCGCCGCGGCCGCCGTTTCCGCCGTCGGGTCCGCCGAGGGGTTTGAACTTCTCGCGGTGAACCGAGGCGCAGCCGTTACCGCCGTTGCCCGCCCGCGCGTGGATCACGACGCGGTCGACGAACCGGGGCATGCTCAACTCCTTCGAAAGTAACGCCAGGGCGGAAAAGCGTTCGCGAGTCCGCCGTAGCGTTACAGTCGCGAAGCTTAGGCCTCTGGTCGCGTGGTGCGGACGATGCTGACGGTCTTGCGGCCGCGCTTGGTGCCGAATTCGACGGCGCCGGGGGCCGTGGCGAACAGCGTGTCGTCTCCGCCACGCCCGACGTTGACGCCGGGGTGGAAGTGGGTGCCGCGCTGGCGGACGATGATCTCGCCGGCCTTGACGACCTGGCCGCCGAAGCGCTTGACGCCGAGCCGCTGAGAGTTCGAGTCACGACCGTTGCGTGAGCTGGAAGCGCCCTTTTTGTGTGCCATCTGTTCGCTCCCTACTTACTTGATGCCGGTGACCTTGAGGACCGTCAGCTGCTGACGGTGACCCTGCCGCTTGTGATAGCCGGTCTTGTTCTTGAACTTGTGGATGCGGATCTTGGGACCCTTGGTGTGCTCGAGCACCTCGCCCGTGACCGCGACCTTCTCCAGGTCCTTGGCGTCGGTGGTGACCTTCGCGCCGTCGACGACCAGGGCGACGGGCAGCGAGACCTTGGCACCTGGCTCCGACTCGAGCTTTTCGACCTTGAGCACGTCTCCAACGGCGACCTTGTACTGCTTGCCGCCGGTCTTGACGATTGCGTACGTCGCCATCGTTCCTCTTCGTCTCTGGGC
>JAVXWV010000660.1:0-4700 GCA_032230775.1 Mycobacterium sp.
GTGTGTCGTCGAACGAGGCGAATCGCTCGCGCCACTTGGTGCCCAGCTGTGCGTCCAACACGCGGTGCACCTTGGCCGCGGGCAGCGGCGGCGCTTCGCGCTGCAGCTTGGTCAGCGCCTCGCGGTACGGCTTGCCGTACTGCTCGGGGATCGCGGCTTCCACGACGGACAGCGCCTGGCCCACCTTCATGGCGCCGCCCTTGAGCTCACCGAGCACGGTGAACAACTGCTGGGCGGCCTTGTCCATGAATTCGGCGTTTACCTCGTCCTTCGACGAGCCGGTCAGCCGTTTTCCGAAGCCCAACGCGGCACGGCCCGCCATTCCGACCGGCAAGCTCGCCAGCTTCGCATTACGCGCGGCCCGACCTCGCTTGATGTCCGTCACAAGACCATCATCCATGACGAATCCGTGGGGACCTCAACGACTTGGCAACAAACGTTTTCAGCACCAGCAACGGGGATGCCGCGACCACCGGCGCGCCACAATCGCGCCGGCGTTGACGTCGAACTCCAGCGTGGTGTCCAGGGTCGGCGGCGGCTCCGCCGAAATCCCTACGTCAACCCCTGCGTCCATGCCGCCGCGGACTGCCCGAATGACTCGGTCGACCTGGTTGAGCGCCAGTGCTGCCGTCGCCAGCACCGTGGCCCGGTCGGCGCTGCCGACGGTGTCGCGCAGCTGCGACGCGACCGCAGGCCAAGCCGCGTCGCGGTCGCTGCGGTGCAGGTCTGCGCACCGCAGGCAGCTCGTCACACCCGGAATGACCAGCGGACCGACCAGACCGGCGCCGTCGCGCAGCCGCACCGGTAGGTGCGCCACTCTGGCGGTGTGGAGTTCGCGGACCACCCGCGGGTCGGCCACCAGGAAATCCGACAGCACCACCAGATCGGTCGTCTCCGGCGCCGCATTCGTCTGCCTGCTGTGCGTCACCCTGGCACCCGAACAGCGCAGCGCACCGGCCAGCAGATCTGACAGCGGGCCGCGGCCATGGATGCGGATCGACGGGGCTCGCGTACGCCTGCGCTCAGCGGTGGTCACCACACCGGCGTCGACCAGCGACGTGACGAGCTCACCCGCGTCCACGTCGAAGCGCGCCTGCAGGTCGGCCAGCGTGGCCCCTGACTGCAGGGTCCGCAGCAGCTCCGCCAGCGCGGTGGGGCTCAGCCCTGACGGTGGTCGAACCAGCACCGCACGCCGCGGATCCCAACCGACCTGCGCAACGCCGTCGGGACGCAACAACACCGGCATCGACGGGTTGAGCGCGTACCGCGTCATGCGATGACTGTGCCACCAACGGCGCCGCACCCCGCGGGGTTATCCACAGGGCTCAGGCTTGGGGGTCGTCGTCGCCTTTGTCGGAATCCGTTTGCAGGTCGGCGATCGCCTTGTCCATGCCGCTGGTGTCGCCGCCGACCATCCGGTCGATGAAGGCGGCCGGCTCGTCGAGATCCTCGGCGCTGGGTAACAGGTCGGGGTGCTGCCAGACCGCGTCGCGGGCGTCGGCTCCGACGGCCTGCGTCAGCCGCTCCCACAGCACCGCCGCCTCCCGCAGCTTCCGCGGCCGCAGCTCCAAGCCGACCAGCGTTGCGAAGGTCTGCTCGGCGGGCCCTGCGGTGGCGCGCCGCCTGCGCAGCGTCTCGCTCAGCGCGGATGTTCCGGGGATGCGGTCGCCGAGCGCGTCGGCGACGACGGTCTGCACCCATCCTTCGATCAGCGCCAACAGCGTCTCCAGCCGCTCCAGCGCCGCGGTCTGTTCCGGCGTGGCCTTCGGCTCGAAGATGCCCTGATTGAGTAGCTGTTCCATCTGCGACGGATCAGTGAGCGACGCCGGGTTGAATCCTGCCGCGAAGTCCTCGATGCCGCTCATGTCGATCTTCATGCCCTTGGCGAAGGCCTCGACGGTGTTGAGCAGCTGGCTTGCCAGCCACGGCACGTGGCTGAACAGTCGGTGATGCGCGGCCTCGCGGGCGGCCAGGAAGGTGATGATCTCGCTGCGCGGCAGCTCGAGTCCCTCGGCCAGCGACTCAATCGCCTCCGGCATCAACGCCGCGATTCCCTTTGGGCCCAAAGGCAGCCCAATGTCGGTGGAGGTCAACACTTCTCGTGACAGTTTGCCCAGCGCCTGGCCGAGTTGCGAGCCGAACGCCATGCCGCCCATCTGCGACATCATCGCCAGCAGCGGGCCCGCCATGGTCTTGGCCTCCTCGGGCAGCGCCGAGGCCCACACCGTCGAAATCTGTTCGGCCACCGGATCGCACAGCCGCTTCCAGGTGTCCAGCGTGTTGTCGATCCAGTCGTTGGGGGTCCACGCCACCGCTTTGGTGGTGCCTGCGGGCAGCGCCGTCGCGCCGTCCAGCCACGTCTCGGCCAGATGCACAGCGTCGGCGATCGCCGTGCTGGTCTTCTCGGGTATCGGGGCGACGAACCCGATGGAGCTCGACGCCAGCTGCCTGGCCAAGTCGTAGTTCACCGGGCCGGACTGCTTGCCGCCGGTCATCACGCCGCCGGCGCCGCTGAACATCTGGCCGAGCTTGGTGAACATCTCCCCGAGTTGGGACATGTCGAATTCGGACCCGCCGCCACCGAAGCCGAATGGGTCCCCGGCGGCGGGGCCGCCAATCCCATCCGAGCCCGAGCCCGAATCGGGGTCCTTCTTGGGCTTGTCACCCTCGGGGTCGTCCCCGTGCGAAAAGCCGAAAGGCAGGTCAGCCATCCCTCAACGGTACTCACCGGCGGGCCGTCGTGCGGGTCCGCGGGTCACGCTGAGAGTGAACCGCGGCCGGTTCGCCCGTGGGTCACGCAGGGCGAACCTTTACTGTGGTCGCCGTGAACAGGCGGATTTTGACCCTGCTGGTCGCCATGGTGCCGATCCTGGCGTTCGGGGTGCTGCTGTCGCTGGTGACGGTGCCGTATGTGTCGCTAGGCCCCGGCCCGACGTTCGACACACTCGGCGAGGTCGACGGCAAGCAGGTTGTCGACATCGCGGGTGGCGACGTGCACAAGACGTCGGGGCATCTGAACATGACCACGGTGTCGCAGCGTGACGACCTGACCCTGGGGCAGGCGCTGACCCTGTGGATGTCGGGCCGCGAGCAGCTGGTTCCGCGCGAACTGGTCTATCCGCCCGACAAGTCGAAGGACGAAATCGACCAGGCCAACAACACCGACTTCAAACGGTCCGAGGACAGCGCGGAGTATGCGGCGCTGGGCTACCTGAAGTACCCGTCGGCGGTGACGGTGGCAACCGTCAACGACCCTGGCCCGTCGGTCGGCAAGCTGCAGCGCGGTGACGCGATCGACGCCGTCAACGGCAAGCCGGTCGCCACCATCGAGCAGTTCACCGCGCTGCTGAAGGCCACCAAGCCCGGCGACAACGTCGTCCTGGACTACCGACGCAAGAACTCCCCGGCGGGCGTCGCCACGGTCACGCTGGGCTCCAACGCCGACCGCGACTACGGATACCTCGGGGTTGCCGTGCTCGACGCGCCGTGGGCGCCGTTCTCCATCGATTTCAACCTCGCCAACATCGGCGGCCCGTCGGCGGGGCTGATGTTTTCCCTCGCGGTCGTCGACAAGCTCACCACCGGTGACCTCAATGACGGCAAGTTCGTCGCGGGCACCGGCACCATCGACAGCGACGGCAAGGTCGGCTCCATCGGCGGCATCACCCACAAGATGCTTTCCGCCCGCGAAGCGGGGGCAACCGTCTTCCTGGTGCCCGCCGACAACTGTGACGAGGCCAAGACGGCCCACGAAGACGGCCTGCAGCTGGTCAAGGTCGACACCCTGGGCCACGCCATTGATGCGCTTCACGCACTTTCCGCCGGTGGCGAACCTCCCCGTTGCTGAGAACTTGCCGTACGGCGAATGCGTAGAGTTGGGGCCACGTCATCGGTCGACGTCATCGGTGGACGTTTGAGAACCCAAGACTGGAGTTGACGAGTGGGTATGCGGCCCGCGGCACGAATGCCAAAGCTCACACGACGTAGCCGGATTCTGATCGCGGTCGCCTTGGCCGTGGTGCTGCTGTTGCTGTTCGGGCCGCGATTTATCGACGCCTACGTGGACTGGATGTGGTTCGGAGAGCTCGGCTACCGCTCCGTGTTCACCACGAAGCTGGTCACCCGGATCGTCGTCTTCCTGGTGGCGGCGGTGGTCATGGGCGGGGTCGTGTTCGCCGCGCTCGCCTTGGCGTACCGCTCCCGGCCGGTGTTCGTCCCGACCAACGGCCCCAACGATCCGGTGGCCCGCTATCGCACTGCGGTGATGACCCGGCTTCGGCTGATCGGCATCGGCGTGCCTGCGCTCATCGGCATCATCACCGGCTTCATCGCGCAGACTTACTGGGACCGCGTCCAGTTGTTCATCCACGGCGGCAGCTTCGGCATCGCTGACCCGCAGTTCGGCAAGGACCTCGGCTTCTACGCGTTCGACCTGCCGTTCTACCGGCTGGTGCTGGGTTACCTCTTCGCGGCGACGTTCCTGGCGTTCATTGCCAACCTGGTGGGCCAGTACCTCTTCGGCGGCATCCGACTGGCCGGCCGCACCGGGGCGCTCAGCCGCGCAGCGCGCATCCATCTGATCTCGCTGCTGGGTATCCTGATGCTGCTCAAGGCCCTCGCGTACTGGACGGACCGTTACCCACTGCTGAGTCACAGTCGCAGCGGCAAGCCGTTCACCGGCGCCGGCTACTCCGATTTCA
>JAVXWV010000681.1:0-3507 GCA_032230775.1 Mycobacterium sp.
GCCTGGATCTGCAGCTTGATCAGCCCGATGACTTTCTTCTTCTTCGGGGCCATGGTTGTTGGTGTTCCTTTCTAGATCTTGGCGACCTGATTGAAGGTCAGTTCGACGGGTGTTTCGCGGCCGAAGATGGACACGAGCACCTTGAGTTTCTGTTGTTCTGCGTTGACCTCGCTGATCGAGGCGGGCAAGGTCGCGAACGGGCCGTCCATGACGGTGACCGACTCGCCGACCTCGAAGTCCACCAGGATCTCCGGACGTTCCAGCGTGGCCTCCGAGGACACACCAGCGGCCGTGCTCTTGGCGGGCTTCTTCGCCGATGCGGGCGGCAGCAGGAACTTCACGACGTCGTCGAGCGACAGCGGCGAAGGCCGCGACGTCGCGCCGACGAAGCCGGTGACGCCCGGGGTGTTGCGCACCGCGCCCCACGACTCGTCGTTGAGTTCCATGCGCACCAGGATGTAGCCCGGCAGCACCTTGCGGTTGACCTGCTTGCGCTGGCCGTTCTTGATCTCGGTGACCTCTTCGGTGGGCACCTCGACCTGGAAGATGTAATCGCCGACGTCGAGGTTCTGCACGCGGGTCTCGAGGTTGGCCTTCACCTTGTTCTCATAACCGGCATACGAGTGGATGACGTACCAGTCGCCGGGCCGCAGCCGCAGCTCCTTCTTGAGCGCGACGGCGGGATCCTCGTCCTCGTCCTCAACAGGCGCGTCGGCGGCGACAACAGCCTCCGAAGCCTCAGGAACCTCGTCGGCGTCGTCGCTCACCGCGTCGACGTTGGGCTCGTCGACGTCGACGGTGGCCTCAGCGTCCCCGTCGATGACGTCGACACTCTCGGCCGAAGGCGATTCGCCCTCGAAGGAAGTCACTTGTCAGTCCTCTCTAAATTCTGCTCGTCAGCCGAACACCAGCATTACGAGCTTGGCCAGGCCAAGGTCGACCAGGCCGATCAACGCCACCATGAACGCCAGAAAGACCAGCACCACGGCGGTGTAGTTGACCATCTGCTTGCGGTTCGGCCAGATCACCTTCCGCAGCTCGGCGACGACCTGCTTCAGGAAGGTCCAGACGAAGGTGAACGGGTTGCGCAACGGCCGATCGGCGGACTTCTTGGCGGTCTTCTTCTCGGTGCCTGCGCCGTTCTTGGTTGGGGCTGCCTTCGTGCCCGTCGCCAGGTCGACGGCCTGGCTGACATCCTCGCCGGTCGCGCCGCGGCGCGACCGCTTGCCCGTCGGACGCACGGGCCGGGTCACCACCGCGGTCTGACCACCGGTGTCGCCGGAGTCGTCCGTCACGTTGCCGTCGCTTGCGGAGCCAGCACCATCGCGCTCGTCGCTCACCGCATGCCTTTCGTCTGGTTTCTTGTGGGTCACCTTCCAGTGTCCACACTTGTCGAGTATTCAGTTGAGCAGGGGCGACAGGACTTGAACCCGCAACCTGCGGTTTTGGAGACCGCTGCTCTGCCAGTTGAGCTACGCCCCTATACCGATGACACCGCTGGCACTGCCACCATCATCACCCGCCCGCGGCTTACACAAACCGCGCGCTCCCCGTTCGGTCGATCTGAAACCGACGGACAGCGCGCTGGACTGGGAAAACCCCGAGGTTCGAGTGTAGCGCGACCCGCCTCCGAGTTACTAATCGCCTTTACGGCTATTCGCCGACGGCTTTGCGTATTACCTGGCCGGTTTCGGGGTCCCATTTCACCGAAATCGAATGGTCGCCCTCGTGGCCCATCATCGTGGTGAATGCCTCAAGCACCATCTCACCCGCTTCGTTGGTGCAGACATTGCGGGTGACCACGATGTCGGCGCCGAACCTCTCGTCGACCGACACGACGTGCATGGTCCCCTGCAGCCTGTCGCCGACCTTGATGGGCTGGTGGTAATGAAACTTCTGGTCGACCTGGACGATCTGCATGGTTTCGACGCCGACGTCGACGTTCTGGAAGAAGTGCCGCTGAATCAGATTCGCGAGAATCGACACGAAAGTCAGGGGCGCGATGAGCGAGTCGTGTCCGAGCGCAGCAGCGGCCTCCTCGTCGTGGCTCGCCGGGTCGACGGCCTTCGTGGCCGTCGCGTACTGACGGACCTGTTCGCGGCCGACCACGAACGTGTCGGGGTACTTCCAGACCATCCCCCGAATATCGGTCTTGAGTGGCATCGCTAGGCCAACTTCGCAGTCGCAACAGCGCGGCCGAAGATCTTCTTTCCCCCCGATGTGGCCGACAGCGCGATGGTTACCGATTTCGTCTCTGGTTCAACGGATTTCACACGTCCATTGAAGACGATTTCTGCGCCAACGCCGTCGTTAGGCACGGGCACTACTGCGGTGAATCGCACGTTGTACTCGGTCACCGCGGCAGGATCGCCGACCCACGACGTAACGTACCCGCCGCCAAGCCCCATAGTGAGCATGCCGTGGGCGATCGCGACATCCAGTCCGACCTGCTTGGCGATCTCGTCGTCCCAGTGGATGGGGTTCAGGTCGCCAGATACGCCGGCGTAGTTCACCAGATCGCCCCGAGTCAGAGGGATCACCTTTTCGGGAAGCTGGTCGCCCACCTTCACCGATTCGAACTCACGCAGTGCCATCGCTGAAACCCTCATCTCCGTCTTCACCAGAACGACCCGCGAGGGTCGTATACGTCTCCTGCACAACGTCACCGGACTCGTTGGTGACGATGTTCTTGGTCACGATGATGTCGGTGCCGTGCCCCTGCCGAATCGAGTCCACATACACGTCGCAGTAGAGCGTGTCGCCCGCGTGGATCGGCTTGCGGAACTTCAGCACCTGATCGACCTGGACGATCTGCATGTCCGTCACGCCGATGTTGGCATTTTCGAAAAACGCCGTCTGCGCCTGGTAACCGAAAACCGAAATGAAGGTCAACGGCGCAGGCAGCGCGTCGTGACCGAGCTCGGCGGCGGCCTTCTCGTCGTGATACGCCGCATCTTCGTTCTTGACGGCGATGGCGTACTCGCGGATCTTCTCGCGACCAACGACGTAGTGGTCGGGATGGCGATAGTGCATCCCGACGATCTGCTTCGACAACGACACGGTTGGTGACCTATCCCGTCAACCCCGGGCAAACGCCGGCGAGTTGTCGCGCGTTAACGCGATTCCTTGTGGGGCTGGTGCTTGCCGCAGTTCGGGCAGAACTTCTTGAGCTCCAACCGGTCGGGATCGTTGCGACGGTTCTTCTTGGTGATGTAGTTGCGGTGCTTGCACACCTCGCAGGCCAAAGTGATCTTCGGCCGTACGTCTGTACTGGACGCCACGTTAGTTGCCCTTCTTACATTCTCGGTCGTTTGGTAGCGATGGCCGGACTTGAACCGGCGACCTAACGATTATGAGTCGTTCGCTCTAACCAACTGAGCTACACCGCCTTGGTCAATAAGGCACCGCCTTCGCCGAGCCCCCTAACGGAATCGAACCGTTGACCTTTTCCTTACCATGGAAACGCTCTACCGACTGAGCTAAGGGGGCTTAGTCCTTCAACGGCCC
>JAVXWV010000637.1:0-4256 GCA_032230775.1 Mycobacterium sp.
AACCGCGAAGACACCGCGACGCCGTCAACGCCGCGGCGCAAGCCGATTCACATGCCGGGTTTGCAGGACGTTGCTGAACGGCTGTCGACGGCGTTCGATACTCGCGTCACGGTCAGTCTCGGCAAACGTAAGGGAAAGATCGTCGTCGAGTTCGGATCGGTGGACGACCTTCAGCGGATAGTCGACCTAATGAGTTCGTCAAAGGGCTGACCTACGCCACGGCGTAATTACGTCACTGTGACACAAACCCTGCCAGCGGCGGCCTCTCACCGCGTGCAGAAAGGAAAACCCATGTGTAGCAACGGGATTCGATCCGAGCGCGGCGGCCGATGAGCGATGCACGCGAATGCGGGCAGTCGGCCGCGCATCCTTCTATTCTGGAGTGGCGGCCGTGCATTTCAGCACCGGATAGAACTCGGGGAGGTTAGTGGCAGCGCGAATCACGCCCCTGCGGCTCGAAGCGTTCGAGCAGCTGCCCAAGCACGCGCGCCGATGCGTGTACTGGGAGGTGGATCCGTCGACCTTGGGTGCCGACGATCACCTGAGCGATCCCGAATTCGAGAAGGAAGCGTGGCTGTCCATGGTCATGCTCGAGTGGGGCTCGTGCGGTCAGATGGCGGTGTATTGCCGAGACAGCGGGCCGACGGCAGGCGACATCGATGACCCCGCAATGCCACTGGACGCGGGGGACAGCCCGTGCCTGGGCTATGCGTTCTACGCGCCGCCGGGTGCGGTACCGCGTGCTCGCCGGTTCCCCAGCGGGCCGGTGAGCGCCGACGCAGTCTTGCTTACCTCACTCGGTGTCGAATCCGGTCAGGATGCCGAGGCGCTGTCCCGGCACCTGCTCGCATCGGTGGTCGGCGACCTCGTCCGCCGCGGCGTCCGGGCGCTCGAGGCGTTCGGGCACACCGCCGAGGTGGCGGAGTTGGCGAACCCGCGCCTGGTGTCGCCCGAGTTGCGCCCTATCGTCGAGGTGCTCGGCGACTGCTCGGTGGAACAGTGCGTGCTGGATGCCGACCTGTTGCAGGACGCCGGCTTTGTCGTCGCCACGCACCACCGGTACTTCCCGCGGCTGCGGCTCGAACTCGAGCAGGGATTGGGCTGGAAGGCGGATGTCGAGGCGGCGTTGGAGCGGCTGCTGGAATCCGCGCAGCTGCAACAGCCCGTTGGAGCGGGCGCGAGTCCCTGTTTGTAGTCGATCAGGTCGGGCTGACGCGACCGGCCTGCTCGACCGACAGCTCGTGTGCCAACAGCTCAGCGAAGGTGAACGTGCCCGTTGGGCGGTCGTTCTTGCCAAGGAGGTACAGCCGCTTGACCGCGGCGAGGACGCCTTCGGCAATCGAGTCTCGGGTCTGCGCTTCCACCACCATGTCCCGGTCGCGCGGATTGGTGATGTAGCCGACGTCGACCTGCACGGTGGGCATTCGCGTCAGCCGCAGCAGATCCCACGTCCGCCCGTGGGTGCGGCAGTCCCGTAAACCGGTGCGCGCCACCACTTCTCGTTGAATAAAGTCGGCAAGGTTGCGACCGATGGTGGACACCGATCCGTGCGAGTTGCCGAAGTGGAATGACGCCACTCCGTTGGCCGACGGGCCGGATTGAGTCGCGCACCGCAGGCTGATCATCAAATCTGCGCCGACGGTGTTGGCCGTGGCGGCGCGTTCGGCGTCGGAGGGGGCGCGGTTGACCGGCCGCGACAGGAACGTCTCCATGCCGATGGCCGTCATCCGGCCCTCCAGCCGACTTGCCAAGTCCCACAAGATGTCAGCTTCGCTGATGGGACCCGTAGGGCCATTCATGATCAGCCCGTGATCGCTGCCGCCGCGGCCGGGATCGATGATGATGCGCTTGCCCGACAGCCGCGGGCCGGAGCGGCGGACCAACTCTTCTTCGCGGATGGCATGCGGGGAGCCGCCGGTAACGCGCGAACCCAGAAAGTACAAGGAGCGCAACGTTTCCGGGCCGCAGATCCCGTCCGGATAGAGCCCGTACTCACGCTGATACGACATCAGCCCGTTGTGCGTCTGCAGGCCGAAGTGGCCGTCGACGAGACCGGTGTAGAAGCCGAGATCCTGCAGTCGGGCCTGCAACGTGGCGACATCGTCGCCGTACATCGGCGCACCGAACTGGTGATTGAGCGTGCGTGCTCCCAACCGGTACGAGGCTTCCTTGAGCGCGCGGAACGTCGCCTCACCGACGATGCCGTCGACCAACAACCCGCGGTGCTGCTGAAACGCGCGCACCGCGTGGTCGAGTTCACCGTCGAAGACATCCACGGCGACGTGCTTGCCGGTGGTCAGGTCCTCGTCTGGGCTTTCGGTCAGCCCCAGCGCCGCCAGCGCCGCCCGGATCTCGGTAACCGCACCCCCGCGGTCACCGCGACGCAGACTCGACATTCTCGACCCTTCCCGGCTGCCCTGCTGACCACGTCGTCAGCGGAAATGGCGCCGACGAAGCAAAGACAGGCTAGGCAGCATTGTCGCAGACTGTTCGCACTTTCGAGAAAACCCCAGGCCGGTGTCAGGCCCGCGAATCGCGGCGTTAGACCACGTCAGCGAGCTCGCGCAGCAGCGCGGCCTTGCCCTTCGCGCCGACGATCCGCTTCACCGGGGTGCCGTCCTTGAACAGGATCATGGTCGGGATCGAGACGACCTGAAAGTCGCGCGCGGTGGCGGGGTTGGCGTCGACGTCGAGCTTGGCCACCGTCAGCGCGCCCGCCTTCTCGTTGGCGATCTCTTCGAGCACCGGCGCGACCATCTTGCACGGTCCGCACCAGGTGGCCCAGAAGTCGACCAGCACCGGGGTGCTGCTCGACAGCACGTCATCGGAGAACGAGTCGTCGGTTACGGCGACCGTTGCGGAAGTCTTCTCGGTCATAGCTGTGCTCCAATCAGATCGGTATTGTCTTCGGTTGTGGCAGAAGCTCTTTCGGCGAGCCAGCGCTCTGCGTCGATGGCCGCCGAACAGCCGGTGCCCGCTGCGGTGATGGCCTGACGGTAGGTGTGGTCGACGAGGTCGCCGCAGGCGAACACCCCTTCGATCGAGGTGCCCGTGGTGCGGCCCTCGACGAGCACGTAGCCCTCCTGGTCGATGTCGACCTGGCCCCGCACCAGTTCAGAGCGGGGATCGTGGCCTATCGCGACGAACACGCCGGTGACGGCCAGCTCGGACTCCTCGCCTGTGACCGCGTCGCGCAGCCGCACACCGGAGACCTTGGGATCACCCTCGATAGCGACCACCTGGGTGTTGGTGAGGAACTTGATCTTCTCGTTGGCGCGGGCGCGGTCCAGCATGATCCGCGACGCGCGGAACTCCTCGCGGCGGTGGATGAGGGTGACACTGCGGGCGAAGCGGGTCAAGAAGGTGGCTTCCTCCATCGCCGAGTCGCCGCCGCCGATCACCGCGATGTCCTGGTCGCGGAAGAAGAACCCGTCACAGGTGGCACAGGTGCTCACACCCATTCCGATCAGCGCTTCCTCACCCGGCACGCCGAGGCGCCTTGCGGCCGCACCCATCGCGAGAATCACGGTGCGCGCCTGATACGTCTCGTCGCCGACGGTGACGGACTTCACCGGCCCGTCCAGCGAGACCGCGTCGACGTCGTCCATCCGCAGATCCGCGCCGAAGCGCAGCGCCTGCTCGCGCATCTCGTCCATCAATTCGGGTCCGGTGATGCCCTCGCGGAAGCCGGGGTAGTTCTCCACCTCGGTGGTGGTCATCAGCGCGCCGCCGAATTGGGTGCCTTCGAACACCAGCGGTGTGAGCTGAGCCCGGGCCGCATAGATGGCGGCGGTGTAGCCGGCCGGGCCCGAGCCGATGACGATGACGTCATGAACGGTGGATGAGGAGGTCATGCGAGCCTTTCTGCTCCTAACACGTCGGCACGGGTTCAAACACCAGCGTATGCCCGGGTGTTCCCCGTGACCTGCAGGACAGATTACGGACGATTGACCAGCGTGTTGGCGAGCAGGCCGGTGTGAGCTGAGTTGCAGCCCGGCTCGACCACCAGCACCAGGACAGTCCTAGGCGTGTCGGCGGGCAGCACCATGAGCACCGCGGGGCGCCCGTGCATGTCGACCGGTTGCGCGCCAAGCACCGCGGTCGCCGCCGAGTAGCCCAGTCCGGACAGACAGGACGCACGCCGTTCCGGGTCCGCGAGCGGGCCGTAGTCGGGGCTGCGTGACATCAGGCCGACGATCTGGGGATCCGACAGCGGGAGGTCGCCCATTGGCCGCGACACCGTGATGCTCTCGGCC
>JAVXWV010000865.1:0-5842 GCA_032230775.1 Mycobacterium sp.
GTCTATGGGGCCGGAAGACACTCGAGAAGGCAACGAAGATGTCGCTCGTGCTCGTGGCCGGCATAGGCGTCTAGCCAGATTCGGCACCGCTGGACCAACGCGGGCGTTAGGGGGATTCGTCTGTCGGCGGCCGAGGTGATCAGATGGTGAATCGCTGCGAACGTTTCGCCGACCGCGATTGTCACGTGGACTTTGTCACGTTCGGCGGGGCTCAGATGTGGCCGTGCGGCTTCGATGAGTGCCCAGGCCACGCTTGTTTCGTCGTCAAACAGCATTGCCAGTCACCAACCATGGGTGTTCGGGTTGGTCGTCGATCCAATCAGCGGTGTGCCACCGGCGGGATCTGCATGCGCCGCAAGAAGATTGCTCGGCAAGGACGGGCGCAAAATTGGCATAAGGCGTGGTTACCGCGTAACCAGGTCGGATGTTGGTCATTGCCGGAAGGACAACATAGGGGACTTATGCAATGTGGACGAGTCGAACTGACAAGTCCCGTTGGGACGAGCATGTGCACGCGACTGCTGGACCCGATACATAGGGATCTGATATAACGAGCGACATGGAGGAAGACGGTAGCGTGAATATCCGGCGCGGCATCGCAGAGGCGCTCGAGGTGGGGGCTGCGCTGCTGGTGCGGCAACTGGCGTGGGGCACGAGTTTGACCGGTAGGGCAGTGTTGGCCTCGTTGGACGATGACAGCCCGGTTCGGCTCACTGCACTGGCCACCGCGAACGGGGTGAGTCAGCCCGCCATGACGCAGTTGGTAAGTCGGCTGGAGCGAGAGGGCTTGGCGACCCGGCTAATCGACCCAGACGACGGGCGGGCCACGTTGGTTGCGATCTCCGAGGCCGGTAGCGCACTCCGGACCCAGCTACACCAATCTCTAGACGGCCGGTTGGTGGAACTCCTGAGCACCTTGTCGCCCGAGGAAGAAGCCGCACTTGGTTTGGCCATGCGCGTTGCCTTGCCGTTGCTGCGGCAACTGACCGGCTATGCCGCCCAACAGCACAACCCGCCCGTCGCATCCTGATCACCTGACCAGGCCGGGGTAGGCGTTCTGCACAGAGGAGACTACGAAATGAGTCAGATTGTGGTCGGCGTTGATGGTTCGCCTGCAGCGACCACTGCCGCTTTGTGGGCCGCACATGAGGCGGCGATGCGCAATGTCGAACTCACCGTATTGCACGTAGTGCATCCAGCGCCGGAAGTCTGGCCGCAATTGGCCTGGCCCGCGGTCGCAGTACCTCCCGCGGTCGGGGAAGCCCAACTGGCAGAAGGCGAGAGGGTCCTCGAGGACTCCGTCGAGGTTATCGCCAAGGCGAGCGGATCGCGCCAACCCCGGCGCATCACCACCAGGCTGTGCGTCGGCGCGATCGTGCCGACTCTGGCGGGGCTAACGGAAGACAAGTCGCAGATGGTCGTGGTCGGCAGGCGGGGCAGAGGAGGGCTACGTCGGGCTCTGCTCGGCTCAGTCAGCACCGCCGTGGTGCATGCCGCGCAGTGCCCGGTCGCCGTGGTCCACAACCACGTCTCGCCGGTTCAACCGAGCGGAGCACCGATTGTCGTGGGTGTCGACGGCTCGGCTGCCTCCGAATCCGCCATCGCGATTGCCTTCGATGAAGCCTCCCGACGGGCTTCGGACGTTGTTGCCGTGTACAGCATCGATGATGCCGACGCGCCGGAGGCGGCAGAACCCCTTGCGCAAACCTTGACCGATTCGCAAGCGCGCTACCCCGACGTCACTGTGCGCGGCCTCGTCGCTCGCGATCATCCTGCGGACGTACTGCTGGACCAATCACGGCAGGCGCAACTAGTCGTTGTCGGCAGTCGGGGGCGCGGCCGATTCGCCGATGAGTTGCTCGGCTCGGTGAGCGCGGCCGTCATTCAAGCGTGCCGCGTCCCAGTCATCGTCGCCCCAGGACCGCACCGTTCCGTCCAGCGCACCCATCGTCGTTGGATCCACTAAGTCCTCAGCCGGACAAGCGGATCTGTTCGCAGCCAATGCCTTCCGACTGGCATCGGTGCCGTCAGAGGACGAAGTTTCATTGTGAAGTAGGAGGTTTCGATGTCCACTGGCATTCGCGAGAAGCGGTTGCGGCGACGCATCCGGGGCCTGTATTCGACTGACTCGCAATTCGCAGATGCCCGCCCGGACGACGAAGTCACCGTGGCGAGCGGCAGACCGGGGTTACGATTGGCGCACATCGCGGCAACCGTGATGAAGGGATATGCAGACCGGCCTGCGCTCGGACAGCGTGCAGTGCAATTCGTCACCGACTCTGACACCGGTCGCACCGCCGCCGAACTGCTGCCCCGATTCGACACCATTACGTACGGAGAATTGTGGGACCGCGCGGGCGCTGCGGCCGCCGCTATGGCGAACAAGCCGGTGCGGCAGGGCGATCGGGTGTGCGTTCTGGGTTTCAACAGTGTCGACTACGCCGTCACCGACGTCGCATTGATTCGTCTTGGCGCAGTGTCGGTTCCGCTGCCGGTTGGCACATTCGTCGGGCAGCTGCGGCGCATCGTCGCCGAGACCCAGCCGTCGGTCATCGCCTCGAGCATTGACTTCCTCGCGGAGGCGGTCGAACTCGCGTTGACCGCCCACACGCCCACCCGGCTGGTCGTGTTCGACTACCACCCCGAGGTCGACGACGAGCGCGAGGCTTTCGATGCCGCCAAGCGGCAGCTGGTAGACGCGCGCAGCATCATGATCATCGAACCCCTGACCGACCTGCTCGCGCGTGGAAAGCGACTTTCTCTCGCGCCACTCGTCGTTCCCGACGAAGCCGATCCGTTGAAGCTGCTCATCCACACTTCGGGTAGCACCGGTGCCCCCAAAGGCGCGATGTATCCAGAACATCTGGTTGCCAATTTCTGGCGCCGGCCAAGCGGATTCCTTGGGCCGGCTTGCGCGCCATCGATAACGCTCAACATCATGCCGATGAGTCATGCCACGGGGCAGCACATCTTGTATGGAACGCTGGGCAGCGGCGGCACAGCCTATTTCGTTGCCAAGCGTGACCTTTCGACCGTTCTTGACGACATCGCACTGGTTCGGCCGACGGACCTGAACTTTGTACCTCGAATCTGGGAGATGCTGTTCGATGAGTTCCAGGGTCAACTGGATCGGCGAGTGACTGGCGGTGCCGACCCGGCGACGCTGGAGGTCGGGATTGTCGCTGAACTGAGAGAAAAACTAGTTGGGGGGCGGTATGTTTCGGCCAGGACGAGCTCTGCGCCCATCTCGGTCGAGTTGAAAACATGGGTGGAGTCGTTCCTCGACATGCATCTGGTCGAAAGCTACGGCTCGACTGAGGCCGGGCCCATATTGATCGACGGCCAGGTGCGTCGACCGCCTGTGACGACCTCAAGCTCGCCGATGTGCCCGATCGGGGCTACTTCCACTCCGACCGACCGCACCCCCGAGGTGAGCTGCTAGTCAAATCGGACGAGCTGTTCGCGGGCTACTACAAGCGCCCCGAGGTCACCGCCGGGTGTTCGATCCGGACGGCTATTACCGCACCGGCGATCTCGTGGCCGAGGTTGGTCCCGGCCGGCTCGTCTATCTCGATAGGCGCAACAACGACTTCGTCCCGGTGTCGAGGCGGGATGCGGCATTCGGTAAGCGCTCCCGCGTCGACAAGGTCACGGTCAGGCCGGAAACAGCCTGATCGCCGGACCGCTGACTATCACTGTCCCGGGACTGGGCGCGGCCACTTGGGACTGGGCAGTTCGGAGCCGGGTGCTGGGCGCATCCTGTCCAGCACCGTGCGCAGCGGCGGCCACGTGGCCCGGCCTTGTCGCGTTACCGCATACGCCGTCAAGATGGCATTCGGTTCCGAGAGTGGAAGCACCTTGACTCCAGCGGTGGTCGGCCTGCCGATCGGTAGCAGTCCGACGCCGTAGCCGGCCAGGATCAGATCCTCGACAAGTTCGAGGCTGTCGATCTCGTGCGCGATACGCGGGGCGAAACCGGCCAGCGATGCCAGGGTTCGCACTGCGTCTTCGTCAGCTGTGTTGCGGGAGTTGACGATCCACGCTCGATCGGCGAAGTCAGCGATCTCGGCGGGGCCGTCGGGAGTGTCGGCGGGCACGCCTAGTCCCCACGGAACCGACCACAGCGCAACTGTTTCGAGGACTGGCCCGGGGGACGCGGGTGCGAGGTTGTAATCATAGGTCAGCGCGAGGTCGAGGTCGTCGTCGGTCAGCAGCGCGAACGCCTCGATGGGTTCGTACTCTCTGACCACGAAATGGACCTTTGGGAACTTCTCCGCGAGCTCGGCGACAATCGGCAACAGGGAGAGCCGGATGCCGGTCGCGAAGCCGCCAACCCGGACGGTGCCTGCCGGTTCCGCTTCCGGGTCGAGGTCAAGGCGTGCGCTGTCGACCGCCGCCAGGATCGTGACGGCGTGTTCGGCGAGGCGTTGGCCAGCAGGCGTGAGCCGCACTCGCCGGCCCTCGGGCTCGATCAGTTGCGCGCCGGCTTCTCGTGCGAGAGCGGCGATCTGCTGTGACACCGTCGACGTGGTGATGTGGTGCGTCTCGGCAACGGCTCGCATGGAACCGAGCCGCGACAACGAAAGCAGAAGCTGCAGTCGGCGGGTATCCACTCGAATGATTGTTCACGATCTCTGAACGGTATGTCCAGAAAAATCACGTGGACGCGAACGGTTGGTCTGCCGTTCAATGCAGAGGTGACCACGAACCACGCCCGCACCGGGGCCCTGATGGCGATGGGCTCGATGCTGTGCGTGCAGGTCGGACTGGCGATCGCCGTGACGTTGATCGACCGCATCGGCGTGGAGGGGGCTGCGTGGCTGCGGCTGGCGTGGGCAGGCGTGCTGATGCTTGTGATCGTCCGGCCGCGCTTCACGGCGTTCACCTGGGCGACCTTCCGGGTGTGCGTCGTGCTCGGTGTGGTCACGGCAGCCGTCACGCTGTTGTTCATGGCGGCGATTGCCCGAATCCCCCTGGGCACCGCGAGCGCGCTGGAATTCCTCGGTCCGCTCGGCGTCGCGGTCGCACACGGTAAGGGCCCACACCGCGCGGTGTGGCCGGGACTCGCTGCGGGTGGGGTCGTGCTGCTCACCCAGCCGTGGGCAGGCGCCGTCGACCCGATCGGCGTGCTGTACGCCCTCGGTGCGGCCGTGTGCTGGGCCTGCTACATCCTGCTCACCCAGCGCGCCGGTGACGAGGTCTCGGGGATCAACGCTCTGGCGGTGTCGATGCCCGTCGCAGGCCTGCTCGCGACCGCGGTTGTCGGTCCCTCGGTGCTGCCGCGAATGACTCCCGAAGTCCTGCTCATCGGAGCGGGGTTGGCGATCCTGCTGCCTGTCGTGCCGTTCGCCCTTGAACTTCTCGCGCTGCGCCGGCTCACCACAGCCGCGTTCGGCACGCTCATGGCACTCGAGCCAGCGTTCGCAATGGTCGTCGGCCTGATAGTGCTGCATCAAAACCCCGGCCCGGTGGGCATCGTCGGCATCTGCTTCGTGGTGGCCGCAGGCATCGGTGCAGCCCGCACCGGCGCCCGCTCGTCGCCGGTGCCCGCCGAGGTCGGCTGATACCCTGCGCCACATGGCATCCGGATTCTTCGCTTCGCCCATCGCCGGAATTATGAACAAACTGTTCGTCGCTCTCATCGACGCGCCCCTGGTGGGGCCGTTTGTCCGGCGTGGCTTGATCAACATTCGATACGTCGGACGGCGTTCGGGCAAGACAATAGAGACCCCCGTCGGTTTTCGCCGGTTCGGCGACACCATCACCATCAACGTCATGTCACCCGACGCCAAGTCGTGGTGGCGCAACTTCCTCGGCGAGGGCGGCCCGATCACACTGCTGA
>JAVXWV010000898.1:0-5055 GCA_032230775.1 Mycobacterium sp.
CTGTGGGCCGAACTCGACCGGCGCCATGCGCTGGTGTTCCTGCACGGCGAGCAGACACCGGGACGCAACCGGATGCCGAATCGGTTTCTGCCCACACCCGTAAGCGAGGTACCAAACGAAACCTACAAGGCTGCAGCGGATCTCGTCACAAGCGGCCGGAAACGACAGTATCCGAACGCACGGATCATCCTTTCGCATTCCGGCGGGAGCACACCCTTCCTCGCCGCGCGGGTCGCGGTGCTCTCCCATTACCTCGGCTGTGAGCTCAGTCCCGAGGAGATCATCGCCGACTTCCGTACCTTCTACTTCGAGACAGCGCTGTCAGGTTTCGAGACGAACCTGGTGGCTCTCGAGAGCTTCGTGCCACCGGAACGGATTCTGTTCGGAACCGACTTCCCGGCAGTCAGTCCACAGATGGCCAACTGGTACACGACCAACGTCGACACCTACTTCGCGGACCGGCCCGAGGTCCTCGCGCAGGTAATGCACGGCAATGCGCAGACCCTGCTGCCCCGACTATCCGTGAACACCGTGGCCTAACCCGGCCGGCCACGACGAGAGACATCTCATGACGCTGATCGCCGACCGCTGGAAGCTAGCAGGTGGTCACAGATTCCGGCTGGCGTGCTCGATTTGCCAATGTTGCAGTTTCACAATCGAGTAAGTGAACGCTCTCAGCTCGCGCCGCAAGGTGATCATCCTGATCTCGTGCTGCCTGAGTCTGCTGATCGTGTCGATGGACGCGACCATCGTCAACGTCGCGATCCCTTCGATCCGAACGGAGTTGCATGCGTCGGCTTCTGAGCTGCAATGGGTGATCGACGTCTATACGCTTGTGCTGGCCTCATTGCTGCTGTTGTCCGGGGCCACCGCCGACCGATTTGGCCGCCGCCGCGTCTTCCAGATCGGGTTGACGATTTTCGCCGTCGGATCGCTGTTGTGCAGCCTGGCGCCCGACATCCACACCCTGATCGCGGCCCGATTGCTGCAAGGAATCGGCGGCTCGATGCTGAATCCTGTTGCGCTGTCGATCATCAGTCAGGTGTTTGTCGGCCGGGTGGAACGCGCCCGGGCGATCGGTATCTGGGGGGCGGTGATGGGCATCGCGATGGCGCTCGGCCCGATGCTGGGTGGCGCACTGATCGAGCTCGGCGACTGGCGCGCGGTGTTCTGGATCAACTTGCCGATCTGCGCAGCCGCGATCCTGCTCACCGCGATCTTCGTGCCCGAGTCGCGGTCGGCCACACTGCGAGATGTCGACCCGATCGGCCAAGCGCTGGCCGTGGCGTTCCTCTTCTCCGTCGTTTTCGTCCTCATCCAGGGACGAGAGCTGGGCGGGCACGGCGCACCGTCGGTCGCGATATCGATCGTCGCCGTGTTGGCACTGTTGGGATTCCTCCGCTACGAATCCCGGCGCAACGATCCGTTCATCGACCTGCGGTTCTTCCACAGCATCCCGTTCGCGTCGGCGACGGTGATCGCAGTGTGCGCCTATGCCGCCTATGGCGCCTTCCTGTTCATGATGTCGTTGTACCTACAGGGTGCGCGACACTACTCGGCATTTCACACTGGCTTGATGTATCTACCGATTTCTGTTGCAGCTCTGACTCTGTCGCCGTTGTCGGGTCGGTTGGTCGGCCGCTTCGGCACCCGGCCGTCTCTGGTCGCGGCCGGAATCATGATCACGGCGGCGACGATGATGCTGGCCGGTCTCACCGTCACCGCTCCGGTGTGGGCGGTGATGGCGATCTTTGCGGTGTTCGGTGCGGGCTTCGCGATGGCCAACGCGCCGATCACGACCACGGCGGTCAGCGGCATGCCGACGGATCGCGCCGGTGCGGCCTCAGCGGTGGCGTCGACCAGCCGTCAGGTAGGCGTGAGTATCGGTGTGGCGCTTTGCGGTTCGCTCGCCGGGGCGGCCCTGACCGCAAGCACTGCCCGGTACACCGCGGACGCCAGACCGTTGTGGCTGATGTGTGCACTGCTGGGGCTCGCAATTACCGCCCTGGCGATATGGTCGACATCGCGACCCGCGATCCGTTCGGCCGAGCGGCTCGCACCGCTCATCGCGGGGCCCGCGGAAAGACAGGAGGGAGCTTATGCCGCGTAATCGGTTGGCCGTCCTGAATCCCGGCGCCATGGGCGCGGCCGTAGCCGCCTGCTTGGTCGGTCGCGGCCACGAAGTCGGCTGGTTGCGCACCGGCCGTAGCGAAGCGACATTGCGCCGCGCCGAGCAGTCCGGATTGACCCCCTTCGACGACCTTGACGAGCTGCGGGCCAACACCGACGTTGTGTTCTCGATTTGCCCGCCGCACGGGGCGCTCGACGTGGCCCGACAGTTGACGGGCTTCCGGGGAATCGTAGTGGACGCCAACGCCATTAGCCCCGAGGCGTCGGCGCTCATTGCTCGCACCCTCACCGGCGGCGGCGCCCGATACGTCGACGGCGGCATCATCGGACCGCCCCCTGTCACAGCGGGCACGACCCGGCTCTATCTGGCCGGCGACGACGGCGAGGTGGCGAGCCTGTTCGCCGACTCTGAGCTCGAAGTGGTCGGCCTCACCGGTGCGCCGCCGGCCGCGTCGGCGCTGAAGATGACGTACGCGGCCTGGACCAAGACCACCGCGGCGTTGTTGGTCTCGATCCGAGAGACCGCTGCCGCCTACGGAGTCGAAGACGACCTGGTAAACGAATGGGCGACAAGCCAACCCCATCTTGCAGGCGCGTGGCTGCACGCCCGGCAGCAGAGCCACGAGAAGGGCTGGCGGTGGTCCTACGAACTCGCCGAGGTTGGCAGGACCTTCGCAGCGGTTGGGCAACCCGAAGGTTTCGGTGCGGCGGCCAGCGAGATCTTCGCGGCATCAGGCAATGAAGATCCACCGGGCAGGTAATACAGATTTCCCACTAGCCGCGGCGCGTTGACCGTCACGACGACACGGCGCAACTTCCGCGGTCGGCTCGTACCGGGCCCGAGGCGGTGGGCCGGATGTCGAAGTCGAAGATCGCGGTGGGTAGATACAGCGAGCAGCACGCGTTCGGAATATCGACCACGCCGCTGACCCGGCCTTCGATGGGCGCTGCTCCGAGCAGCAAATACGCCTGCGCACCGGAGTAGCCGAACTTCTCCAGATAGGCGACGGCGTTGAGACAGGCGTTGCGATAGGCCATCGTCGCGTCGTTGTAGAGCTGCGTGTCGCTGCCGTGGTCAACCCCGATGCCGATGAACGTGACGAATTCGGAATAGCGCGGTTCGACGTTGCCGGGCATCAGGATCGGGTTGGTCGTCACCGCGTAGGTTTCCATGCCGCCCTTGATCACGTCGACGTGGAAGTCGATGAAGCCGCCCATTTCGATTGCACCGCAGAAGGTGATCTCGCCGTCGCCCTGGCTGAAATGCAGGTCGCCCCCGGAGAACAGGGCACCAGGAACGTGGACGGGATAGAACACTCGCGAACCGCGGGTGAAGTTCTTGATGTCGTGGTTGCCGCCGTTCTCGCGGGCGGGAACCGTGCGGGCACCGTCGCGCGCGATCGCGGCGAGGGTGTCACCGGTTGCTTTGCCTCCCAGTGTGTTTTCCTCCAGCGGCGGCAACGCCAACGCCGGGACGCGCTCGGGATCGGTGTCGATCAGCGCCTGCTCCCTTGCGTTCCAGCGTGCGAGCAACTCGGGTGACGGTGCAGTGCCGAATAATCCGGGATGCGTGATGCCCGTGAACTCGACATCGGGAATGTGGCGCGAGGTGCATTTCTGGCCGGCGAAATCCCAAATCGCCTTGTACGCGTCGGGGAAGCGGTCGGTCAAGAACCCGCCGCCGTTGGCCTTCGCGAAGATCCCGGTGTATCCCCAGCCCTGACCGGGGACGTCGCCGACCTCCTGGGGCACCGGACCGAGATCGAGGATGTCGACGACGAGCAGGTCGCCGGGCTCGGCACCCTCGACATAGATCGGCCCGGACAACATGTGCGCGTGGGTCAGGTCGACGTCGTGCACGTCGTTGGCGGAGTCATTGTTGCCGATCTGGCCGTCGGTCCACTCGCGGCACTCGACCCGGATCGACTGGCCGGGGCGGACGGTGACAGCGGGCGGGATGTCGGGGTGCCACCGGTTGTGGCCGGGCACGGCCTGATCGCGCATCGAGCGGGCCTGGTCGACGGAGAAGACGACGTCTGGCACGAGGACCTCCAGTTTCAGGGGCGGGGCAGCCGGGCGTGGCGGGGATCGGTCGTGATCGGGGTGGCTCGACGCGAACGGCCGGGCACGGACGAAACAACCTGTGGCGCATCGGCGCTGCGGGCATCGGCGTCGAGGGCGCGGCGCAGGCCAGGGTCCAGCGCGCGCAGGGCAGGTGCCCGGAACACCCGCGAAGATGCCTCGCCGCAGCCGGGGCAGGGCGCGGTAGCCGCGGCCTGTGCCATCGGATGCACGAGATCGAAACCGCCGCAACCGCGACATCGGTAGCCGTACGTGGGCAACACGAACCTCCGTCAGTAGACGCCGGACGCCGTCAGGAATTGCGGTCCGGCGTTCCCATGCCGTTTAATGCTGGCCCCAATCCAGGCTTCCCGCCACTTGGAAAGGCAAGGCGTCCGCGGCTGTCACCGCGCGCGCCTCGAGAGGTGTTCGCAGTCGCGGATCAGTACGCTCTTGCCCTCCAAGCGAATCCAGCCGCGGTGGGCGAAATCGGAGAGCGCCTTATTGACCGTCTCACGCGATGCGCCGACCAACTGTGCGATCTCCTCCTGTGTCAGGTCGTGCGACACTCGCAGCACATCACCGTCCTGCGTGCCGAACCGCTGTGCCAGCCGAAGCAGCTGCTTGGCCACCCGGCCGGGGACGTCGGTGAAGATCAGATCAGCCAAGTCGTGGTTGGTGCGACGAAGCCGGCGGGCCAAAACCCGCAACAGTTTTTCAGCGATTACGGGGCGATCGGCGATCCACGCGCGCACTGTCTCGCGGTCCATCGGCACCGCGCGTACTTCGGTGATGGTCGTCGCGCTCGATGTCCGCGGCCCTGGATCGAAGATCGAGAGCTCACCGAACATGTCCGACGGACCC
>JAVXWV010000101.1:0-14888 GCA_032230775.1 Mycobacterium sp.
AGGTCGCCGACGCATCGCTGAGCCATCCGTATCTCGACACGGTGCTGTTCATCCTCGGCATCACCCGTGCCGAGATCGAGGCCGCCGACGCGATGGACGGCGTTGTGAGACGCGTCGAGATCCCCGACGACGAGTGATACCGCCACTCTGGAAGCGGATATGAACTAGCAAGAACGTTGCATACAGTATCCGATAGGCTCTATCTCATGGCAACGCTGCTCCTGCACCATTCGAGCTTCGCCAATCACCGGACCGAACCCGGCCATCCCGAGAGGCCCGACCGCTACCGCGTGGTCGAGGCGGTGCTCGGACAGCCACAGTTCGATCCGCTGGTGCGCGAAGAGGCCGAGGTCGCCGATCTCGATACGACGCGCTACGTGCACACCAACCGCTATGTCGATGCGTTGGCGGAGGCGCGCCCGCACGAGGGTTATGTCTATCTCGACGGTGGCGACACCATGATGGATCCGTCGACGTGGGAGGTTGTGCTGCGCGGCGTTGGCGGCACGGTGCAGGCGGTCGACAAGGTTCTCGACGGCGACGTGCAGAACGCGTTCGTCGCGTGCCGACCGCCGGGCCACCATGCCGAAACCGAAAGGGCGATGGGGTTCTGCCTTTTCAACAACATCAGCATCGGCGCTCGTCACGCGCAACTGAAACATGGACTGATGCGGGTCGCGATCGTCGACTTCGACGTCCATCATGGCAACGGCACGCAGCAGATCTTCTACTCCGATCCGAGCGTGCTGTACGCCTCGACCCATCAGATGCCGCTGTTTCCCGGCACGGGAGCAACGGACGAGACCGGTGTGGGCAATATCTTCAATTCGCCTCTGGCATCCGGCGACGGCGGCGCCGAACTCCGCGAAGCGTTCGAGGACAGAATCCTGCCTGCGCTCGACAAGTTCCGGCCGGAGCTCATCATCGTCTCCGCCGGATTCGATGCCCATGAACGCGATCCGCTCGGTTCATTGCAAATGACGGCGGACGATTTTGCCTGGGCGACACGGGAACTGATGAAATCAGCGGAGAGGAACTGCGGAGGCCGACTGGTGGCGGTCCTGGAAGGCGGCTACGACCTTCAGGGCCTTGCGGATTCGGTCAGCGCCCATGTCGGTGAACTGATGAAGGGCTGACTTAGACGACCAGGGCGGTCGGCTCGGGAGCCGATGACCCGGTGACGCTGTGCCAGGCCCTGGCCAGCAACTCCACGGCCTCGGCCAGTCGGTCGTCGGGCAGCGTGTACGGTACCCGGACGAACCTCTCCAGCGTCCCGTCGACGCCGAAGCGCGGACCGGGCGGCAAGACAAGGCCAAGCCGCGAGGCGGCCGCCGACAGCGCGGAGCTGGTGGGTGCGGGCAGCCGCACCCACAGCGACATTCCGCCGTGGCCGGGACTGGGCGACCAATCCGGAAGGTGCTCGCGTAGAAGCGATCTCAGCAACTCACGCCGGTGACGGAGTAACTCGCGTCGCTCCGGCAGGAGCTCGTCTGCCTTGGCGAAGAGGCGCGCCGCGGCCAACTGCTCGACAATTGCCGTACCCATGTCGATGGACGGGCGAACCGCTGCGATGGTCGCCAGCGTGCTGCGCTCGGCACGGATCCAGCCGACCCGTAAGCCGCCCCAGAACGATTTCGATACGGACCCGACCGTCATCACCAGATCCCGCCGAGATGTCATTGCGGCCGCCATCGGCGGAGGCATCGGACGGTCCAACCACATGTCGGCGATCGTCTCGTCGACGATGGTCCTGGTGCGGGTTTCGGCGATGATGGTGCCGAGACGTCGGCGACCCGCCTCCGACAGCGTCATGCCAGTGGGATTGTGGTTGTCGAGGACCAGGTAGGCCAGATTCGGGGCGAGCTGACGCACCGCGGCATGCATCGCGTCGAGGTCCCAGCCGTCATTGGTCATCGCAACCGGCACGGGTCGGGCTCCTGTGGTCGTAATGGCCGACAGCGCGCCGTGGTAGGTGGGCTGCTCGACCAAGACGCGATCGCCGGGCTCGGTGTAGGTCGCCAGGATCAATCCGATGGCGTGCAGTGCGCCGGTTGTCACCATGATCTCGTCGGGTTCGGTGGGTAGGCCTCTGGCGCAATATTTTTCGGCGATCGCCTCGCGCAGCGGCACCACGCCGGTGAGCTCGACGCCGATGTCATGCAGGTACGGCATCACGTCGCGGGCGGCGTCGGCGAAGGCGTCCATCATCGCGCCGGCAGGAGCAGCCAACGTCGCCTCGGCAAGACTGACCCTAAGCGGCGCTTCGGCAGGGATGGGCGTGGCGGCTGGCGCGACGGGCAGTGCGGTGGTGCTGCGGGCACCGCGGCGGGCATTGAGATAGCCGTCCTCGCGCAACTGTGTGTAAGCGGCGGTGACCGTGGTGCGAGATACCCGCAGCGCGTCGGAAAGCGCCCGCTCGCTGGGCAGCCGAGCGCCGACGGGCAGGCGCCCATCGATGATCAGCATCCGGATGCCGTCGGCGAGGCCCTGGTAGGCAGGCCCGCTGCGACTGGATGTGCGCCAGTTGCCGAGCTCGCGCGCCAAAAGGTCCACATCGAGCGCTCGGGTGCCGATTTCTATCGTCATTTGGAGGCCAGTATGCGCCAACTGGCTATTGATAAGCAAGCCAGTTGTTCGGATTATCGAGTCATGAGTACGAACTGGACATCTCGACTGTCACGGCCCTTGGGCCGGATCTTCAAGCCTGCGGAGAGCATCCCCGCCGAATTCGTCGACCGTGACGCCGAACGGGTGCGCCGCGAGCTGGACCTGATCAGAATTCGCTTCCCGCACCATGCGTAGGGCTGCAGCGCGCGGGACGGCGCTGCTGGTCGGCCTGTGCGGCTACGGCTTCTCGATGGCGGTCATGGTGCGCGCCGGCCTGGGACTGGACCCGTGGGACGTGTTCCATCAGGGCCTGGCGCGGCACACGGGCATGACGATCGGCATCGCGTCGGCCGGGGTCGGTGTCGCGGTGCTGCTGGCGTGGATTCCGCTGCGGAACCGGCCAGGCATTGGCACGATCGCCAACGTCATCGTCATCGCGGTCACCGTCGACACGGGGCTGTGGCTGCTGCCGACGCCGACATCGCTGCCAGTGCGCATCGCGATGATGGTGGGTGCGGTGGTGTTCAACGCGTTCAGCACTGTCCTCTACATCGGCGCCGCGCTTGGCCCTGGCCCGCGCGACGGCCTGATGACCGGGCTGGTGGTGCGCACCGGCCTTTCCGTGCGGCTGGTCCGGACGTCCATCGAAGCCACGGTGCTGGCCGTGGGCTGGCTTCTCGGCGGGACCGTCGGCGTCGGCACCGTGTTGTACGCGTTCGGGATTGGCCCGCTCGTGCAACTGTTTCTTCGCATAACGCCCAGGCGGGTGTTGGCGGTCAGCGGCTGGGCGTCCGTCAACGAAGCCAGTGACTTGGGCGTGAAAAGTGACGCCAGGCGCAACAAATCACGCCGAAATCGCGAGTTCGTCGACGTGTCGTGACCGAGACTCACTAGGTGACGGCGCATCTACTTGCCCGCGAGGCCGTCGAGCTTGTCGAAGACGGTTCGCGCGCGATTCTCGGCATCGCAGGCAGCCCGGGGGCCGGCAAGTCGACCCTCGTCGACCTACTGGTCACCCGCATCCGTGCGGCTGAAGGCGACGACTGGGTCGCGTACGTCCCGATGGACGGTTTCCACCTGGCGGACGCCCAGCTCGACCGGATCGGTGCACGAGGCCGCAAGGGCGCGCCGGACACATTCGACGTGGCCGGTTACGCGCATCTGCTCGAACGGGTGAAGCGGGAGGTCGACGAGCCCGTGTACGTGCCTGGCTTCGACCGCACACTGGAACAGCCGATCGCGGCAGCGCTCGTCGTGCTGCCGTCGGCGCGCCTCGTCGTCACCGAGGGCAACTATCTGCTCCTCGACGATCCCGACTGGGCACGGGCCCGTCACGCGATGGATGCCGTCTGGTTCGTGACAAGCGACGAGAGCAAGCGAATCGCACGGCTCATCGCGCGCCACATCGAATTCGGAAAGACCCCCGATGAGGCACGCGCCTGGGTCGAGACCACCGACCAGCGCAACGCCGAATTGGTCGCGGGCACAGTCGGCAAGGCCGACCGGGTGATTTCGGCGCGGTAACCGTCGCTCAGCGGGGGTAAGCGCGCCGAAATCGCGCCACTACGATGGGCGAGTGGCCGACGCCGAAGTAGATGCAGCCGACCCTGACCTGCTCATCGACTTCGCCAAGGTCTCACTGCGGCGCGGCGGCCAGACTCTGGTCGGGCCCGTCACCTGGTCGGTCGAACTCGACGAACGCTGGGTGGTCATCGGGCCGAACGGGGCGGGCAAGACGTCGCTGCTGCGCATCGCCGCGGCCATGGAGCATCCATCGTCGGGCACCGCGTTCGTGCTCGGGGAGCGGCTGGGCCGCGTCGACATGTCCGAGCTGCGCTCGCGCGTCGGGCTGAGCAGCTCCGCCCTGTCGCAGCGCGTGCCAGACGAGGAGATCGTGCGCGACCTGGTCGTCTCCGCCGGCTACGCGGTGATGGGCCGTTGGCGGGAGAGCTATGAGGAAGCCGACTACGAGCAGGCCGTGGACATGCTGGAAAGCGTCGGCGCCGAGCATCTCGCCGAGCGCGCCTACGGCACGCTGTCCGAGGGCGAGCGGAAGCGGGTGCTGATCGCCCGGTCGATGATGACCGACCCCGAGCTGCTGCTGCTCGACGAGCCCGCCGCGGGGCTTGACCTCGGCGGCCGCGAGGAACTGGTGGCGCGGCTGGCCGACCTGGCCGCCGACCCCGACTCGCCTGCGCTGGTGCTCGTCACCCACCATGTCGAGGAGATCCCGCAGGGCTTCTCGCACTGCCTACTGCTGTCCGAGGGCAAGGTGGTTGACTCCGGACTGCTACCGGACGTGCTGACCGCCGAGAACCTGTCCACGGCGTTTGGCCAATCGATTGCCCTTGAGAACATCGACGGGCGCTACTTCGCCCGTCGCACACGAAGCCGGGCGGCGCACAGGAGGCATGCATGACGACCGAAGATCCGCTCGTCCCACGGCCTGCCGCGACGGTGATGCTGGTCCGCGACAAGCGCACGGGCTTCGCCAGGGAAATTGAAGTGTTCCTGATGCGGCGGCATTCCGCGATGGACTTCGTCGCAGGCGTGATGGTGTTTCCCGGTGGCGGCGTCGACGACCGCGACCGCAACGCCGACGTCGCATGGTTCGGGCCCGAGCCCGGTTGGTGGGCCGAGCGGTTCGGCGTTGAACCGGATCTGGCCGAGGCGTTGGTGTGTGCCGCGGCCCGCGAGACGTTCGAGGAGTCCGGTGTGCTGTTCGCCGGACCCGCCGACGACCCGGACGCCATCGTCGGCGACGCGTCGATCTACGGCGAGGCGCGCGCCGCACTGGCCAGCCACTCGCTGTCGTTTGCCGACTTCCTGCGCGACGAGAAGCTGGTGTTGCGTGCGGATCTGCTTCGGCCGTGGGCGAACTGGGTGACGCCGAAGGAGGAGCGCACGCGCCGTTACGACACGTATTTCTTCGTGGGCGCATTGCCGGATGGTCAGCGCGCCGACGGCGAGAACACCGAAACCGACCGCGCGTTCTGGAGCACGCCGCAGGCGGGCCTCGACGAATTCGCCGAGGGCCGCTCCTTCCTGCTGCCGCCGACGTGGACGCAGCTCGACTCGCTCAACGGCCGCACGGTCGCCGAGGTGCTCGCCGTCGAACGCAAGATCGTCGCCGTCGAACCGCATCTGGCCGCCGATGCAGTCACCGGTAACTGGGAGATCGAGTTCTTCAACAGCGACCGCTACAACGAGGCCCGCAACCGCCGAGCCCCTGACGGCTACCACCGCGACACACCGCTTGCATGAACGAGTTCGTCTCCGTCCACACCAGCGCTGAGCAGGCTGGCATAGCCACGCTGCTGCTGTCGCGGCCGCCCACCAATGCGTTGACGCGCCAGGTGTATCGCGAGATCGTCTCTGCGGCAGCCGATCTCGGTGGCCGCGACGATATCTCCTGTGTCATCCTTTTCGGCGGTCACGAGATCTTCTGCGCCGGTGACGACATCCCCGAGCTGAGCACCTTGAGCGCCGACGAAGCCGAGGTCGCCGCACGCGTGTGCAGTGAGGCCGTCGACGCGCTGGCCGCCATCCCCAAGCCGACGGTCGCGGCCATCACCGGGTACGCGCTTGGCGGCGGGCTGAACCTGGCGCTTGCCGCGGACTGGAGGGTGGCAGGCGACAACGTGAAGTTCGGCGCGACGGAGATCCTGGCGGGCCGTGTGCCGCAGGGCGGAACCGCCCGCCTCGCGCGTGCGGCCGGCGAGAGCAAGGCCAAGGACCTGGTGTTCAGTGGGCGGTTCATCGGCGCCAAGGAGGCGCTGGCCCTCGGCGTCATCGACGAGATGGTCGCCCCCGACGGTGTCTACGACGCCGCGTTGACCTGGGCGAAGAGGTTCAGTGACTATCCGCCGCAGGCACTGGCTGCCGCCAAGGCGACCTTCAACAATTAGGCTCCCCTCCTATGAGCTTTGAGGAAACCGATACTGCTCCTGATGTCGCCGACCAGGCGGCTCCGGTCCCCAACCCCCACGCCACGGCGGAGGAGGTAGAGGCGGCCCGCCACGACTCCAAGCTCGCGCAGGTGCTGTACCACGACTGGGAAGCCGAGAGCTACGACGACAAGTGGTCGATCTCCTATGACAAGCGCTGCGTCGACTACGCCCGCGACCTGTTCGACGCCACCGTGCCCACCGAGGAGCTTCGTGAGCTGCCCTATGACCGCGCGCTGGAGCTGGGCTGCGGCAGCGGGTTCTTCCTGCTCAACCTTATCCAGGCCGGGGTCGCACGCCGCGGCTCGGTGACAGACCTGTCGCCTGGCATGGTCAAGGTGGCCACCCGCAACGGCGAGAACCTGGGCCTGGAGATCGACGGCCGCGTCGCCGACGCCGAGGGCATCCCGTACGAAGACGACACCTTCGATCTCGTCGTCGGCCATGCAGTGCTGCACCACATCCCCGACGTCGAGCTCTCACTGCGGGAAGTGGTCAGAGTCCTCAAGCCGGGCGGCCGGTTCGTGTTCGCCGGTGAGCCGACGAACGCCGGCGAGAACTATGCACGTCCGTTGTCGACGCTGACGTGGAAAGCGGTGACGAACGTGACCAGGCTGCCGGGGCTGTCCAGTTGGCGCCGCCCGCAGGCCGAGCTCGACGAGTCGTCACGTGCTGCCGCTTTGGAGGCGATCGTCGACCTGCACACCTTCGCCCCCGGCGATCTGGAGCGGATGGCGCGCAATGCTGGAGCCATTGAGGTCTCCACCGCGACAACGGAATTCACCGCTGCGATGTTGGGCTGGCCACTACGCACACTCGAGGCCGCGGTGCCGCCAGGCAGGTTGGGTTGGGCCTACGCCAAATTCGCGTTCCACAGCTGGATCACGCTCAGCTGGATTGATCACAACCTCTGGCGCCAGGTCGTGCCGAAAGGCTGGTACTACAACGTGATGATCACCGGGGTCAAACCGTCGTAGCGTTCCGTCTGGACGACGTCGCCTATCTGCGCAGCGAAGCGGGAGAGCGCGCGCTGCGCGAAGTCGCAGGCTATCGGCTGACCGACGCCGCGCTCGTGACCGACATCGCTTCGGTGCGAGCGTCTTTCGGTGATCATGCCGCCGCACTGGTGGAGACGACGCTGTTGCGGCGCAAGGCTGCGGCGAAGTTCGCCGATCCGTCGGGCTGGCTCTTCACCGACGAGGCACTTCAGCAGGCCACCGCCGAAGCCGTCGCCGCACATCGGGCGCAACGGCTGGCCGGCGCGGATGTGCACGACGCCACATGTTCGATCGGCACAGAGCTTGCGGCGCTGCGTAATTCGGCGTCCCGCTTGGTCGGCAGTGATATCGACCCAGTCCGGCTGGCGATGGCGGGCAACAATGTCGCCGACGTCGACCTCGTCCGCGCCGACGCGCTGAGGCCGATCACCCGCGACACCGTCGTCCTCGTCGACCCGGCCCGGCGCAGCGGTGGGCGGCGCCGGTTCGATCCGCGGGACTACACGCCGGCGCTAGATGGCCTGTTGGACGTGTACCGGGGCCGCGACCTCGTCGTAAAGGCTTCTCCCGGAATAGATTTCGATGAGTTGTCGCGATTGGGCTTCGATGGCGAGATCGAGGTAACCTCGCTGGCGGGCAGCGTTCGCGAGGCGTGCCTCTGGTCGGCAGGTCTTGCCGGAGACGGAGTGACCCGGCGGGCGACGCTACTGGACACCGGCGAAGGCCTCACCGACGCCGACCCCGACGACTGCACGGTGGCGCCTGCAGGCCGCTGGATCGTCGACCCCGACGGCGCTGTGGTGCGCGCAGGTCTGGTGCGGCACTACGCCGCCCGACACGGCTTGTGGCAGCTCGACCCGGATATCGCTTACCTGTCCGGCGATCAACTTCCCGACAACGTGCGCGGGTTCGAGGTCATCGAGGAGCTGAACTACAGCGAACGGCGACTGCGCCAGGCGCTTTCGGCACGCGATGCTGGAGTCGTCGAGATCCTCGTGCGTGGCGTCGGCGTCGACCCCGATGCATTGCGCACCCGAATGCGGCTACGCGGATCGCAATCGGTGTCGGTCGTCATCACCCGCATCGGATCCGGGGCGGCAAGCCGGGCAACGGCATTCATTTGTCGTCCGTCCCGCTAGTTTTTTTCCGCTCTTCGCGTCCGCTAGATAATTTCTGCTCCTCGCGTCCGCAGTGGAACGCCACGTACGCTGACAGTAATGCGCCGGTGCCGAAGGCCGGTGCCGGCTCTCGAGGACGTCGACGATGCGCATTCTGAGGGTGTCCGCGATTACCGTCGCGGCCGGTGTTCTGGCCTGCGTGACCGGCGCATCGACCGCCGCCGCACAGTCCACCTGCGTCGATCTTGGCGGCACCGTCGGGCAAGACCAGATATGCACCGTGCACACGTCGAACCCCACCTACACGCTGGATATGACGTTCCCCAACGACTATCCGGATCAGCAGGCGCTGATGGACTATCTGACCCAGGCCCGCGACGGGTTCGTCAACGTCTCGGAGATGCCGGGGTCGTACAACCTGCCGTATGAGCTCGACGCGAAGGGAACCGGATACCGCACGGACACACCGGCAGGCGGCACGCGGAGCGTGGTGTTCACGATGTGGCAGAACGTGGGCGGTGTGCACCCGCAGACTTGGTACAAGTCCTTCAATTGGGACATCGGCAAGAAGGCGCCGATCACATTCGAAACCCTGTTCAAGCCGGGCACCAAGCCGCTCGACGTGATCTATCCGGTCGTCGAACAGTACATACAGAAGCAACAAGGATTGATCGACGGCATCCCGCCCAGCGTCGGGCTGGATCCGAGCAAGTACCAGAACTTCGCGGTGACCGACGACGCGGTGACCTTCTACTTCGGCCAGGGCGAACTGTTCGCTGAGGCCGCGGGTCCTGTCGAGGCGCCTGTCCCGCGGGCAACGCTGGCACCGCTATTGGCGTAGGGCCTATTCCGGGCCTACTCGGGCGCGAAGCCGTAGACCTGGCCGCTGCTGGTGGCGGTGACGACGCGGCGGTCATGGCCGACCGATACGCCGACCGGCCAGCCCGTCGCCTGAGGCAGTGGGTAGCTATTGACGGTGTGGCCGTCGGCCGGGTCGAACACCAGCAGCGACTGACCGTTCTCGCCGTCCTTGGCGACTGTGTAGCCGACGCCGTTGCCTGCCCGGCTCGACGTGGACAGTGGGACGACGTCGTCGCGGGTCCACACCACTTCGCCCTTGTCGCCGCCGTCGCGGACCGCGACCAGTTTGCTGCCAGGGCCGCCGCCCGCAACGATCAGGCCATCCGGCGACACCGACGGCGGTGTCTGCGCCAGATAGTCCAGCGGCACTGACCATTTCGGCTTGCCGTCGGCGGTGTTGATCGCCCACAGGTGATCGTCGCGGCCGTTGACGTACACAGTGGAGCCGTCGGCGGACAGCGCCGGACTGGCGATCGGCCCCTGGCCTACCGCGTCGCTTGTCCACTCGCGGGTGAGCAGCGGGGTTTGGCCGGCGCGGTAGCGAAGGCCAACGAGGACCGGGGCCGCGGCGTTCGGTTCCCACAGGCTGATCACGACGATGCCGGTGGCTGACGAAAACGCAGGCGCCGCGGCCACCGGGCAGCGTGGCCGCATCGGTTGGCAATCGGCCAGTCCACGAGTGGCGTCGGTCGGATTGACGTCGGCGACCAGATCCAACGGCGTGCCGACGACGATGCCCTTGTGGGCGTCGAACACCAGCACCTGCCCGAGATGCGTGACGACCAGCAGCTGGTCTGGCGCGAGAATCCTTGGTGTGGTGGGCATTCCGATCACCGGCTGACGCCAGCGGATCCACTGCGTCGGCGGGAAGGACAGCATCGCGCCCGGCTGTCCGATGTAGAGATTGTCGAATCCGTCGAACAACGGACTGGACAAGCCGCCGCCCTGCACCAGCCGGGTACACCAACGTTGGCGGGCGAAGTTGCCCGTCTCCCACACCATCAGTGAACATCCGCCGCCCGATTGCGCGTTGATGGCGAGGTAGCTGCCCGACCCGAGCGCCACCTGGGCGGCAAGGTCACCCTTGACCGACCGTCGCCATTCCAGCCGCAGCGCGTTGGCCCCCGCGACGTGCGAGTAGCTGCTATTGGCGGCGTCCCCGTATTGGGCGGGCCAGCCGTCCGCGGCGTGCGCCTGGACCCAGGAATCGGTGGTCCCGCAGCCGGCCAGCACACCGGTGATCAGCGCTGTTGACGCCAGCACCATCAGTTGCCGGAACACAGGATCCTTTCCTATTGGCGTTCGTGAAGCCCACGTGAGGGTAACCGTTGGACACTGGGACGCTCGCGTAGGCTTTCCGGCCATGACGACGATGTGGGGCGCGCCGCTGCACAAGCGCTGGCGCGGTTCGCGGTTGCGTGATCCACGCCAGGCCAAGTTCCTCACACTGGCCTCGTTGCGGTGGGTGCTGGCGAATCGCGCCTATACGCCTTGGTACCTGGTGCGCTATTTCCGGCTGCTGAAGTTCAAGCTGGCCAACCCGCACATCATCACCCGCGGCATGGTGTTCCTTGGCAAGGGCGTCGAGATTCAGGCGACGCCGGAGCTGTCCACGATGGAGATCGGCCGCTGGGTGCACATCGGCGACAAGAACACGATCCGCTGCCACGAGGGCTCGCTGCGCTTCGGTGACAAGGTGGTGCTCGGCCGCGACAACGTCATCAACACCTACCTCGACATCGAAATAGGCGACTCGGTGCTGATGGCGGACTGGGTCTACGTCTGCGACTTCGACCACCGGATGGACGACATCAACGTACCCATCAAGGATCAGGGCATCCTCAAGGGCCCGGTGCGGATCGGCCCGGACACCTGGATAGCGACGAAGGTGACGATCCTGCGGAACACGACGATCGGGCGAGGCTGCGTGCTGGGGTCGCACGCCGTCGTCAAGGGCGACATCCCGGACTATGCGATCGCGGTCGGCGCGCCGGCGAAGGTCGTCAAGAACCGGCAACAGGCATGGGAGACGTCGGCGGCCGAGCGGGCGGAATTGGCCGCGGCGCTTGCCGATATCGAACGCAAGAAGGCGTCCCGCTAAGCCTTTCGACCTGCGACCGTGCGTGTTTGTACGCCGACACGCCGCCAATTGCGGGCATTTTGCGCACGCTCGATGGGAGCGACTGTTGTCCTATTTCTCCGCCCAGTCGATACCGAACGCATCGGCCAACGCGCTGCGGCCGTCGTCGGTGACCGTGAGCGCCCGCCCGCGTGGCACCCGCTTGACCCAGCCCGCGGACAGGAAGCGATCCAGCACGGCGCGTCCGAGCCCGCCGGACAGATGATGCCGCTGCTCCGTCCAATCCACGCAGTAGCGCACGAGAGGCCTTTTCCCCGTTGGCATTTCGACGCCGACGCCGGTGAGGAAGTCCCGCCCGGTTTCGGTCAGCTGGTAATGGACGTCGTGGCCCGGGCTGCTCAGGGCGTCATGGTTGTCGCGGTGGGGGTCGTAGCGACCGTCGCCGCCGACGAGCGCCTCGCGATCCAGCAGGCAGCCCATCACCGCCACGCCGAGACGACCCGCGACATGGTCGTAGCAAGTGCGCGCGGTACGCAGCCGCGCCGCCCTGGTGCCTTCCCGTAGCGACCTGACGGGCCGCAGCGGCGCGAGGCGTCCCAGCTGTTCGAGCAGCTCGCCGACCTCGGGTCCCGCCAGCCGGTAGTAGCGGTTCCGGCCATGAGTTTCGACCGTCAGCAGGCCCGCGCCGGTCAGCTTGCCGAGGTGACTGCTCGCCGTCGGCCTGCTGACGCCCGCTTCGTCGGCCAGGACGCTGGCAGGCAGCGCACGCCCGTCGTCCAGAGCGAGCAGTACCTTGCACCGCGCCGGGTCGGCCAGCATCGACGCCAGCGCGGCGATGTCGGCGTCGCCGCCCGTCGAAAGCTCGGCGGCGTCACGCATGGCAGACCTCCCTCTGCATCGGAGCGGGCGCTTCGGGCCGGGCCCAGCGCAACGCGACCGCGGCGCCGAACAACTGGACCAGGCCGCCCAGCATCGTCGCGATCCGCGCGCCCTCGGCGCCGGCGATCGCGGCCATGGCACTACCCAACACCGCGACACCGACAGTGATACCCACCAGGCGTGCCAAATTCACCACGCCTGAGGCCAGGCCGGCCCGCTGCACCGGCACCGCCGACATTGCCAGCCCGACGGCAGGACCGGTGTTGAGCGCCAAACCCGCACCCGCCACCACGAACGACAGCTCCAGCAGCCACACGTCGGCCTGCGGCCCCACCGCGGCGTAGAGCGCCATCCCCGCGGCCATCAGGGTCAACCCGGCCGTCATCGGCACACGCGGACCCGTGCGGTTGGCGACTGCGTTGACCACAGGGATGAGAACCAGGTAGGTCAGCGGCATCGGCAGAAACCACAGTGCGGTCGCCAGTGCACTTGCTCCGCGTTGTTGTTGGAACGCGAAGCTGTTCACCAGGAGCAGGCCGTAGATGCCGAAGGTCATCGTGAACGTCGCGACAAGCGCGGCCACCAGCCGACGATTGCGGAACAGGTCGAGCGGCAGCATCGGATGCTTCACCCGTCGCTCGCTCCACAGGAACGCAGCGATGCCGGCGACGGGGACGATGGCCAGCGTGACGGTCCACGCGGGTGCCATCGTCCGGCCCTCGACAAGGGCGATGGTCAGTGCGCCGAGGCCGACCATCGCCAGCGTCTGGCCGGGAACGTCGAAGCTTGCGGCGTCCGGGTCGCGGGATTCGGGAAGGTACCGGTACGTCATCAGCAACGCGGCCACTCCGATGGGTGCGTTCAGCCAGAAGATGTAGCGCCAGCCAAGGGTGTCGGTCAGAACGCCGCCGAGGATCGGGCCGATCGCGGTGCTCATCGCTGCGGCCATCGCCCACGCCGCGGTCGCCCGGCCGCGTTCGATGGGATTGGGAAAGGCGGCGGCGGTGATGGCCAGGCCCTGAGGCAACATCACTGCCGCGCCAACGCCCTGGATGGCGCGTGCGGCCAGTAGCAGCGGCAGCGACGGGGCCGCCGCGCAGGCCAGCGACGCGACAATGAAAGTCACCAAGCCGATGCGCAATAGCGTGCGACGACCGTATCGGTCTCCAAGAGATCCGGCCGTGAGTAATACGGCGGCGAAGGTGATGTTGTACGCGTCGATCGTCCACTGCGCTCCGGAGATACCGCCGCCGAGGCTGTCGCGGATGGCGGGCAATGCGAGATTGATCGCGTTGGCGTCGATGAGGCCGACGAACAGTCCCAGGTAGGCAGCGATCAGGGTCAACGTGGTGTCGAGGTTGAACCGTTTCGTGTCCATATCCCGACGCTAGGTCGGAAATGATTCGACGCCGATCGAACTGTCAGCGGTCGGGCAGTGCGTGTTCGACGATGACGCGCCGCCGGTGCGGTTCGCGTTCGCCGCGCTTCGCAGCGAGGTATACCTTCGCAGTTTCGCCTGCGACGGTGTGCCAGTCGAAGTCGCTTGTCAGCCGGTCCCTTGCCGCGATCGCACGGCGCTGCGCGGCCTCCGGATCGTCGAGCACGGCGCGGACGGCCGAGGCGAGGCCTGCAACGTCGGGTGGCGCGAAGGACATGCCGGTTTGCCCGTCGATCACCAACTCGCCGAGGCCGCCGACGTTGGAGGTCACCAGCGGGATGCCGGTGGCGGCCGCTTCGAGTGCGACGATGCCGAACGGCTCATAGTGGCTGGGCAGCACCGCGGCGTCGGCGGTATGCAACAGGCGCACGAGTTCCTCGTGATTCAGGTGGCCGACAAACGTTGTGGCCTTGAGTACCTTGTGCTTTCGCGCCTGCTCGACGAGCCACTTCTGTTGGGTTCCTGTGCCCGCTATCGTCAGTGTGGTGCCAGGGTGGGAGCGCCTGATGCGCGGCAGCGCGGCGATCGCGTCGTGAACACCCTTCTCGTACTCCAGCCGGCCCAGGTACATCAGCTGCGCCGGGCCGTTCCGGGGTTGGCGACGCGCGAACGGCCATAGTGCGGCGTCGATTCCGTTGCGGATCACCCGGGTCTCGGCAAGGCCGGGGCCGAACAGCTCGGTGATCTCGTCGCTCATCGACGCCGAACAGGTGATGAGCGAGTCGGATTCGCGAACCAGCCACGATTCGACGGCGTGCACCTGCCGGCTGATCGAACCACACACCCAGCCCGAATGCCGGCCGGCCTCGGTGGCGTGGATGGTGGAAACCAGTGGGACGTCGAAGTATTCGGCGAGGGCGATCGCCGGGTGTGCGACCAGCCAGTCGTGAGCGTGTACGACGTCGGGGCGCCACGGTTGATTGCGTCGGGTCTTGATCGCCAAACCGGTGCGGACCATCG
>JAVXWV010000104.1:0-9994 GCA_032230775.1 Mycobacterium sp.
TATCCGACCGGCTGGTTGCGGACCAGACCCATCTGTTCGACGCGCCAGCCGACATCGAACGGCGGCCCCTGGAACGGCGTGGCCCAGGTGCCGGAGGCGCAGTAGAAGAACGGCCGATCGGTGGGCAGCGGCGGGGGCTGATCGAAGTTCAGCCCGAGCCGGCCAAGCGTCTGGGGCCCTGCGATGCCGTCGACCTGAAGCCCGGCTCGACGCTGGAATTCTCGGACGACGGCGGTGGTGCGTGGGCCATAGACGCCGTCGACGACCAGGTTGGAGTACAGCGGATAGTCACGGTTCAGCCGGGCCTGCAGCAGCCGGACAAGATCATTGCTGTCGCCGGGCCTCAGGACAACTGCCATGCAATCGACGCTACGCCGAATCACGTTCAGCGGGAAGGGAATTGGCAGCCCAGCGATCGAGCAACGTCACCCGGCTTCGCCGCGTGGCGTTACCGTCGCGCTTTAGTCACGCGCGTCGATCTGCGCGAACTCTCGCCGGCTAAGACTTGCGGCGCGCAGCGCCGACCGCGAGGGCGATGCCGATCAACGCGACGATCGGACCGATGATGGACCAGGTGGTGGTGTTGCTCATCGGGCTGCCGCCGACCACGCCGAAGCCCTGCAGAGCCCACAGTAAACCGAACAATGTCACGACTACGCCGACGATGATGAGGGCTATACGCATGCATTCACTGTAGGCCGACCGCCTGTGACCCGGTTGAACAGCTCGCCTGATGTTCCCCGGTTGGCCATCATGGAGGCATGAGCAGCACATCGCAGGGGCCTGCACCCGACTATCCCCAGATGGCAGCGGTTCGTGGACGAATTGAACCGGCGCCGCGGCGGGTCCGGGGCTACCTCGGCCACGAGTTGGTCTTCGACACGACGTCGGCCCGCTATGTGTGGGAGGTGCCTTACTACCCGCAGTACTACGTTCCGATCGCGGATGTGCGGGCCGAGCTCCTGCGCGACGAGAACCACGCACAGAAGGTTCAGTTCGGCCCGTCGCGGACGTTTTCGTTGGTTGGCGACGGGCAGACGTACGAGGCGGCCGCGCGGGTGTTCGACGATGGTGACGGCCCCGTCGCCGGACTGGTGCGCTTCGAGTGGGATCCCCTCAACTGGTTCGAGGAGGACGAGCCGATCTGGGGCCATCCCCGCAGCCCGTATGTTCGGGTCGACGCGCTGCGCTCGCACCGCCACGTCACCGTCGAACTAGACGGCGTCGTGCTGGCCGACACTCACAGTCCGGTGCTGCTGTTCGAAACCGGTTTGCCGACACGGTATTACATCGACAGGACCGACGTTGCCTTCGAACATCTGGAGCCGTCCAGCACCGAGACACTCTGTCCCTATAAGGGTGTGACGACGGGCTACTGGTCCGTTCGGGTGGGCGACACCCTCCAGCAGGACCTCGCGTGGACGTACCACTACCCGCTGCCTTCCGTCGCGCAAATCACGGGCATGGTCGCGTTTTACAACGAGAAGCTCGATATCAGCGTGGACGGCGTGAAGCTCGAGCGTCCGCAGACGCATTTCGGTTAATCAGGGTTGCGGCGTGTTGATGATGCGCACCAGGTCGGGCTTCATCGCCTGGAGCTGCGAGCCCCAGTAGCCCCAGCTATGAGTGCCGTCGGCGGGAAAGTTGAACACAGCGTTGCGACCGCCCGCCGCAACGTATTTCTGCTGAAATTCCTTGTTGGTCGACAGGGTGATGTTCTCCAGGAACTGGGCACTGAATTGGTTGCCGAAGTTTGAGCCATCGTCAAGATCTGACGTCGCACCGTTGCCGCAATAGACCCAGACCGCGGTGTTGTTGGCCACCAACGTGCTGATGTTGACCATAGGATCATTGCGGCGCCATGCGGGATCACTCGTCGGTCCCCACATGTTGGACGCGCTATAGCCACCTGCGTCCTTCATTGACAAGCCGATGAGCGTGGGCCACAAGCCGTTTGAGGGATTGAGAAATCCCGAAAGGGAGCCGGCGAAGATGAACTGTGTCGGGTGGTAGATGGCCAGAATCAACGCCGCACTGCCCGACATCGACAGCCCGACAACGGCATTGCCTGTAGGGGTCTGACCCTTGTTGGCCGCCAGCCATGCGGGCAGCTCCTGAGTCAGGAAGGTCTCCCATTTGTAGGTGACCGTTCCTGCGCTTCCCGCCGCCGGTTGGTACCAGTCCGAGTAGAAGCTGGATTGCCCGCCAACGGGCATGACGACGGAGATGCCGGACTGGTAGAACCACTCGAACGCCGCCGTGTTGATGTCCCAGCCGCTGGCGTCGTCCTGGGCCCGTAGCCCGTCGAGCAGGTACACCGAGTGCGGACCGCCGCCCTGAAACTGGACGCGGATGTCGCGTCCCATCGACGGTGATGGCACGTCGAGGGACTCCACGGGCAGCCCTTTGCGTGAATACGCTGCGGCAGTCGGTGATTCAACCGCCACCGCGACCGCGAGCAGGGCCGCGAGGAGCACCGCGAAGAGTCGAAAAAGCCATAGCCTCACGATCGGCAAGCTAGCAGCGAGAGGGGGTCTCACCTCGCATGGCGCGCGTGGCTTGACCAGCTTGTTATCAAGCTGGCGCGATACTGGATTACGTGCCATGAGCTGATCATCAGTTCGCCCTCACTCTGACACTGCATACCGGCCAGGCGCCCCAGCCCTGTCGTGCCCGGGTGACCTCGGCGATCGCGAGCTGCTCTTCTCGGGTGGCCAGGTCGGCGCGCGGCGCGTAACGCAGTCCACCGTGGCGCTCCCAGGTGTTCTGGTCGAACTGCACGCCGCCGTAGAAGCCGTTGCCGGTATTGATGGCCCAGTTGCCACCGGCCTCACATGCGGCCAGCGCATCCCAGGTCGTGCCGTTGCTCACCGGCGGTACCGCGGTGCCCGGCTTGGCACCGATCCGCACGACCGAGGGCCGGGCCGGTGTCACGACGTCGTGGGCCATCAGCTGTCGGCCGGTTTCGACGCCGTTGACGATCGACACTGCGAAGGTGACGTCCTGGATGCCGGGAACGCCGGGGTCCTCGACGACGTGGCGGCTCGTGTTCATCGCCGGGTCTGCGATCCGTCGTGTCGACGGCGGCAGCGGCATGCGTGCGGTGACCTTCCGTGTGCGGATGCGGGTGACGGTGATCTGCATGCCCTCGGCGACCGGCGTGGACGCCGGGGGCACCACGTTGTCGTCCTGTTCCAACGGCACGTCGGCCGCGGCCAGCAACAGGCCCACGTTGAGCGCCGCCAAGCGCCGGTCGCTGGTCCCACCGCCGTCGTTGATGTGCACGTTTTTTGCGCTGACCACCGGCAGCGCCACACCGGCCAGCGGCAATCGGCTCGCGCGAGACGCCGCAGCCGGTGCGGCGTCGCTCATCGACAGCTGCTCGAGAGCGCCATCGACAGTCAATGCCGTCGTCCACACCTGCGTGCTCGGCTGGCCGTCCACCGACAGCTGCAGCGGCCGGCCGCGTCGCAGGACGATGGTGTCGGACTGGTGGACCGGCTGATTAGCGGCCGGATAGAGGTCGTCGTGGTCACCGACGGCGAAGCCGTTGTCCCGCACAACGTCGATCACCCGCGCCCTCATCGTCGACACCGTCATCGGTGAACCGTCGACGGAGAGCATGACCGTCTTGTGCACCGCGACGGCGTAGCCGCCCGCGCAGGTCAACGCCACCAAGAACGCACCGACCAGCGCGCGCAGCATCTTCGGTTTCGGAGCGGCTAGCCGCCGGACCTGCTGCGCAGCCTCGACTTTCAGAGCGCCGTTGCCCTTGCGGATCTTGGCCAGCTGAGTTGCGCGTCGCCGCAATTGTTCTGGCGACTCGTCACCGCGACTGTTTTTGCCCAACGTCGCGTCTTCGGCCTTATCGATCGATTCGGCGTCGGCCAGGAGGGCCCAGACCTCCCCGGCGAGAACCCTTTCCGTCTCACTCATCCACGCGTGCCGAATGCGCATCACCTTGCGTGTTGACGCGTCATCTCGCACCCTCGTTCCGTCCAGCGCGACGCGGCCCAGCCGCGGCATGCCCGCGGCCTGACACAACGCCAACGCGTCCACGAACAGGTAACGGAGCGCAGACACGTGGCGCTTACGGAATCGGGCGATTGCCCGATAGTCGGGTGCCGCCCCAGCGGCCAACCACCGAAACGGAACATCACCGACACATTTGCGTTCAATCTCTCGCGACGAGCGCACCCCGGTGGTATAGCCGTACAACAGGATTCGCACCATCAGCGACGGATCACAGGGCGGCGCGGTGCGCCCCCCGGTGTATGCGGCCCGAATGGGGAGGAGATCCAAATGCTCATCGACCAACTCGGCAATCAACCGGGCCAGGCGCTCGGCTGGCAGCCAGTCGTCCAGCGACGGCGGGAACAACAATCCCTGATCCGGGTCGACCACGTGAACGTTTTGTCCGCCACGCGACTTCGGCCTCCCGAAATGCGCGTCAACGCTCTGTCCAAGAGCTACTTCGGACAATCCACCAACACCGAGCTCATCCGCCACCCATCATCCCGCGCACCGTGTCCTCGGCCGATGATCCCGCCCGGCGTGTTGCCGACAGGGCCGACAGGGCTGCCTGGATGGTCAATCCCAAGAACGTCTAGCAGCGCTGGCGCCAGGACGGTCTGCTGATGCCGCATCGTCGACGACGCAAACGCCTGGTCTCCAGCTCAGAGTCGGAAACGGATCGCGTCTCCGTCGGGCTGCGCTCGCGCCCCGACCTCGCCGAGTCAGCCCGCCACACGCCACGCCGACGCCGCGAGGAGGCGTATCGACGAGCTAACGTCATCGGCGAAGATAGCTTTGACCAGCGCCTTCTCAGTGCCCCCACTGGGATTCGAGCCGATGTCTGAGCTAGACGTCCAAGACCAGCCGTCCGCCTTCGGAATTGGCTCTGGAGACGCACACCAGTATGTGCCCGAGTTCCCGCTGCGACTCGGTGAGGGTGTTGTCGTGATGGTCGACCTCGCCGCTGAGCACCCGTTGCACGCATGTGCCGCAGAATCCCCGCTGGCAGGAGTACGTCACGTTCGGCCGGATCGCCCGCAAAGCCGCCAGCGCGCTCTGGTCACCGGCCACCGGTACCACTTCGCCGCTGTGTGCCAGCTCCAACTCGAACGGCAATCCGTCGACGGGGGGCAGCGGGGAAAAGAGTTCGACGTGAACCTCGGTGCCCGAATCGACGGCAATGCTCCGGCCGACGACCTCGACCATCGCCGGCGGTCCACAGACGTACACCGCCGTGCGCCCGTCGACGCCGTCGAGCAGCTCGGCGGCTGAGGGCAGTCCGTGTTCGGCGTCGGTGCGCACCTGGACCCGGTCTCCGAAAACAAGCAGTTCGTCCACGAACGGCAGGCTGTCGCGGTGCCTGCCGGTATAGACCAATGACCACGGCACACCGAGCCGATGGGCGAGCCGGACCATGGGCAGGATCGGGGTGATGCCGATGCCCCCGGCCAGGAAGCGGAGCTTCTCCGCTAACGATCCGGAGCCAGGTACCGGCATCATGAAAGCGTTTCGTGGCTCGCTGATCTCGACGATCTGCCCCACGGTCAGCGCGTGCACCTCGACGGAACCGCCGCCTCCATCGGGAATGCGCCGCACCGCAATTCGATACTCGCGCTCCTCCCCCGGATCGCCGCAGAGCGAGTACTGCCTCGTGCGCCCGGACGGAAGGTGAAGCTCGATATGCGCCCCAGCATGCCACCGCGGCAGGGGTGCACCGTCCGGGTCCATAAGGGTCAGCGCAACGACGTCGGCGTCCCTCGCCACGATGCGCCGGTCAGCGATACGCACTGCGGTGCGGTTGCGGACCACGGGTAGCTCGGGCAACTCATTATCGCCGCCGAGACGCATGACCAGCGACACGAAGTGGGGTACCGCGATACCCGCCAGGCGGGTGAAGAGGTCGGGGCGACCCGAACCGGAGAGGCGCGGCGGTGGTTCTCCCGAGTACGGCTTGACGAAAGTGGTCAGCGGCCGGTGAGGGCGATCAGCCATAGGCGCGTGCGGCCGGCGATGCGGCGAGGTAAGCGATAGCCTGCGCGGTACTGCCCTCGTCCACCGGGTTGTAGTCACGCCGCAGCATCCGGGACGCGGAGCGCAGGAGATAGCCGACCCCAGGAAGGCTGCCGCGCCCGACCGATGCGTGCAACTTCAACAACAACCGGACGTAGCCGAGGCTTGGTAGCGCCGGGTCCTCGTGGACAAGGAACTTCGTGCCGCGCAACACCTGAGAGAACACGACCACGGTGACCAACATCCCCGACAGGGCCTGGGCGAAATAGTCCATCCCGAAATACTTGGCGACGTTGTAGGAGACGTGGCGGTGCTCCACCTCCTCGGCCCCGTGCCAGCGGTAGAAATCGGCCATGGTCGGATCGACCTGCATATCGTCCCAGGAGTTGTTCAGCGCCCAATGCCCGAGAATGCAAGTGAAATGTTCTGCAGCACAGAGCATGTGGGTACCAGAGGCGAGGGCTTTGCGCCGGCTGTGGGCGTCCGCGGCGGCGACCCGCTGATCGTAGAGAGACACGATCCAGTCGAGTTGGCGGACGTAGGGCCCGGGATCGATCCCACGACGCTGGAGATATTCGACCAGGACCTCTTCGTGGGTGCTGGCGTGCACAGCCTCCTGGCCAAGAAACCCGATGATCTCCCGCCGGATGTAATCGTCTCGCACATACTCCATGGCGTCGGAAAGGACTCTGCTGAACCAGCGCTCCGCCTGCGGCACGAAGAGGTTCAGCGCTGTCACTGCATGCGAACCGTACGGATCGCCCGGAATCCAGTGCAGCGGCGCATCGTCCCAGCGAAAGTGGACGTTCCTCGGCTCCAGGGCCACCTCGTCAGGCGTGAACGCATCCGCCACAACCCAGCCCGCGTTATTTTCCGTCGCCACGTTCATCTCCTCCGCTTCAAGCCTGCCACAGAGCGTTCGACTCCGTCAGGTCCCGCGCATCCGCATCAAGAAACCGGGGAGGACCTCCTCGCACCCCACTGAACTGGGCAGATCCTGAATCGTGTCGCCGAAGTCCGGGCAGTAAAGGTGCTTCAGGGAAGTCTCAAGACCGTGGTAGTCGTTTTTCCCAAGAGTTTCTCAAAATGCACGAAAACGGCCGGTCCGACTAGGTCTACGGGCGTGTGACCGCCGACCGCCTCCACCACGGCGTCGCAGTTCTCTGCGACGGTGGGACAGAGTTAGGAGAAGCAGGCCGCGTAGGACACCGACCCGCGAACGACGAAACCCATTCCGAATGAGGTCAGTTTTCTGCTTGTGCAGCTACGGCGTATCGAACCCGTTATGTGGCAGCAGAAATGTAGGTTGACGTGCTCAGCGGCAGGGGTGTTGTGACAACTCGTGACACTGAGGCGGGTTCGCAGGGCTGAAGCTGTAGTCCGAAAACCCCTTCTACCAGCGATTTCTCGGTGCCCCCAGTCGGACTCGAACCGACACTGTGCGGATTTTAGTGCGCTCTTCTCGACGTTTGCAGATATTGAGCAACGTTGAGGCTGTTGACCTATGCCCCTCTACCTGCCCGTTCCGTGTTGACGTGTTGGCAGCAACAGAGGCGTTGCGGCCCCACTGCGGCCCCACTGCGGCCCCACCATCCTGCTTGGGTGACGGGCCGAACCGTTATGGAATTACGGAGTGAGAGTCATCAACACCTGGTTGACACCACCAGAAACGGGTACGCCCATCAAACGGGAGTTGTGTGCGGCCGGCCGCCCAGGACCCTGAGGTCCCGGCGTTCAGACGAGCAGCGGTCGGGGCCGTTCATGGGGGCCAAGCGGACCCGCCGATTTGACCCGTTCGGAGATGGTGCTGCCAAATAATCGCAGGTCGACGGCCTCATTGTACTTATTAGAGGAGGAAAAGATGAATAGTCGATTTGACAGTTTGTGGTACGCAATACAGCATCCGCTGGGACCGTCGCGGGAACTGGGTTCATACGCAAATCATCAGAAGAGCGTGGAGAAACTCATTCGCGAAATGAAGGCAAGAGTCCATCCCGATTAGGCATGAGCTAGAGCTCGCCTGCGAGACAACCGACACGCCGCCCACTAGTCATCTTCGGCCGGTGTACGGGCCGCCCTCAGCGGCACTCGCTATCACCCAGGTGGGGGATGGTGCGTGACCATCTGCCGCGGTAGATTCATCTTTGGGGTTGGGATACCAGCCCTTCTGCACCGCGGCCCCAAAAGGCGTCTGCCGATCAACGGCCCCTTCTCTCGCCCGGCGTTTTTCGCCACATCAAGAACAAATCGGCGAGGGCTGATACATGACTACTGCACACACCGACATCGACCATGCTTCACCACCTCACAGCGGCAGCACGTTCTTCGATTGCCGCCGCGCTCACTTGAGGGCCAAGACCGACAGCGGACTCACCGTGATCTCGATCAGCGGCGAGATCGACGCCTCGAACGCCGACGCGTTGAGCCACCACGCCAGCGAACTGGCATCCGAGGGCGGCGCATTGCTAGTCGACCTGGCCGAGGTCGACTTCATCGCCCTTGACGGTCTCTATGCACTGTTCGCGCTCAACATGCAATGCGCCCGAACCGGCACCACTTTGGCGCTCATCGCCAGTCAAGCGGTGACACGGCTACTGCGAGTGGCAGATCACGACAAGCTACTTCCCGCGGTTGGATCGGCGACCGAGGCACTACTACTCGTTCGCCGGTCGAGTCGGGACCACCGGTCACTGCGGCTCGTTAGTCCAACCGGGTAGCCAGCACTGCCAGCTACCCCGGCGATCAGCCGGGTGGGGACTACACGATCCTCCTGCGTACTCGCCCCCACAGGCGGCGGGCCGAATTTCTGCGGCAGGGGTCGCGATCAGGACTGCCGTCGATGACGGTGGATGGGGTGCTCAGTAAGAACGGTTCGACCTCCCGTTCATGGGAGGCGGACCTGATGCAGGCCGCCTACCTTCTCGAGCTGCTTTGTCGCTCTCGGCTCGAGGCCGAGGCGTCCCGCGCCAAGCTCTACGTGAAAATTCACCAGCTCGTCGTCGCCGGGAATAGGGCACGGGCCGACGACCTGCGTCGATTCATTCCCGCGACGGAAGCCACAGTGGTGACCCTCGACCGCCTCGGCGAAGCACTTCGGGATCGAATTGTCGCGGTGCGATCCGAAATTCTGCTGGCCCAAACATCTCCGACACCCGGGGGGCTGAATCCTGGCGATCCTTGAGCCCAATCGGCACACCTCGTCGTACTGGTCCTTAGGTCACCCCGAGATCGCCGAAGGGTGGCGGGCCGAACACTGCGCTGATTTCTTCCGACGCGCATGCTTGAGCTCATGCAAACGTTGATCCGCGGACTCGTCGTCTGCAGCGTTGCAGCCGTGATGCCTGCCCGTCTGATCAGCGCACCGCCGATGGTCCAGGCGGATCCGGTAGCGACGACTGCGCTCGTCCTAAAGGTCGTCGGCGTGTCTGAAGCCGCGTCCGCACCAAACGAAGGAGAAGCACCATGAGCGACACCGACGACTTCGCGGCTCACAAAGCTGATCTCATTGACCGCGTGCGCAACGCTCAAGTCCCCGGCAACATGCCCAACTGCCGCGGCTTTGTGGACTCGCTGGGGGTCTACGCGCAGAACCTGTCGCCCGAAGCAGATAGTCCGAGCCAGCAGATCGACCACCTTCTTGAGCGGGTGACAGCCGCCATGTTGGAGGTCATCAACGGCCTGGCGCTGATCGAGGAGCGCCTCAATGGGCTCGGTCGCCCGATCTAGTTCTGAGTGATGACAGCGCATTCCGTATGGGTTGGCGGTCTTCCCAGGGTCTGCCTGTGGTCGTAACCATCTCGTCTCGCGGTGGTGGCCTTCTTCGGCGGGGTGTTCGGTTAGACAGGCTTCGCGGTCAACGCGGCGGTTAGCGTTTCGGGTTCAATTGCGATCATCATCTCGCCGCGGTCGGTTGCCTTTTTGCAGTGGGCGCATTGGCGGCCAAGTGTGACGCGGCGTATCGGGTTGCCGT
>JAVXWV010000105.1:0-2871 GCA_032230775.1 Mycobacterium sp.
CACCCAAGAACGACCTGTCCTGGCGGGACTGCACCTCGCGGGCGTTCAGCGACGCCGGCGTTCAGCCGCTGCCCGGTGTCACGCTTAGCTGCGCCAGCTACGACGCCGACCTCGATCCGATCAACGGCGCCGCCGGAACCGTCAGCATCGGCGTGGTCCGGGCTAAGGGACCGCAGACCCCTGACGACGCCGGACCGCTGGTGATGACCACCGGTTCTGACCTGCCTTCGTCGGCACAGCTGCCGGTGTGGCTGTCCCGCGCGGGCGCCGACGTCCTCAAGACGAACCCGATCGTGGCGGTCGACCGCCGCGGCACGGGGATGTCGGGCGCGCTTGAATGCCGCGACCTGTTCGACCGCCAGGAGATGCTCGACCAGGCGCAGTTCCAGGCGGGCGACGACCCTGTCGCGAATCTCGGCGACATCGCGCAGACCGCCACCACCAGCTGCACCGACACCATCGCGCCCGGCGACTCGGCCTACGACAACGGGCACGCCGCCGAGGACATCGAACGGTTGCGCAGCACCTGGGACGTGCCCACCATCGCGCTGCTCGGCATCGGCAACGGCGCCCAGGTCGCGCTTGCCTACGCCGGATCGCACCCCAACAAGTTGGCGCGGCTGGTGCTCGACTCCCCGCTGCCGCTTGGCATCGCCGCCGAGGCCGCGATGGAGCAACGCATCAAGGGCGAACAGGCCTCGCTGGACGCGTGGGCCACGCAGTGCATCGCCACCAATTGCCCACTGGCGCCGGACCCGAAGGGCGCGATCGACTCCCTCCTGGCGGCCGCGAGGTCCGGCCAAGGACCCGGCGGCGCCTCGGTGGCGACGGTCATCGACGCCATCACCACAGCGCTGGCCTATCCACGCGGCGACCGGGTGAACGCAGGCAACGAGCTCGCAGCGGCTGTGGCGGCGGCCCGCTCCGGCAACGCCAACCAGATGACCAACCTGATCACGGCCGCCGAGACACTGCGCCAGACCGACGGACACTTCGTCAACAGCTGCAGCGACTCGCTGAACCGCCCGACGCCGGACCGGGTCCGCGAGTTGGTGGTCGCCTGGGGCAAGCTCTATCCGCAGTTCGGCGCCGTCGGCGCGCTCAACCTGGTCAAGTGCCTGAACTGGCCCAGCGGAACGGCGCCGCAGGACCCCAAGAACCTGAAGATCCCCGTGATGCTGGTCGGCGTGCAGAACGACCCGATCGTCGGCAACGAGGGCGTCGCGGCCGTCGCCGCGACCGTGATCAACGCAGGCACCACCAGCAAGCGGGCGATGTGGCAGGGCATCGGGCACGGCGCGATCATCTACTCGGCATGCACGCTGCCGCCGGTCCTCGCCTACCTGGGCAGCGGCAACCTGCCCGCGACCGACACGTTCTGCCCGGCCTGACACCGAGTTCAAGGTCGGCCGGTGTACGGTGCGCTGGTGGCGGCTCCTGACTCCATTCGAACCGGCCTGCTGAGGGCGTTCGCGCCCCGTACCTCTCCCCCAAGCACGGCCACTGTGTTGCGATCCATCCTTTGGCCGATCGCGATCCTTATGGTCATCCATCGCAGCTATGTGCTGGCCACCAACGGCTACATCACCGACGACTACGGGCCGGTGTACCGCGCGGTGGTGAACCTCAAGCACGGCTGGGACATCTACAACGAGCACTTCGACCAGGTCGACCCGCACTACCTGTATCCACCCGGCGGCACCCTGCTCATGGCGCCATTCGGCTATCTGCCGGTCGACGCGTCGCGGTACTGGTTTATCACCATCAACACGATCGCCATCGTCATCGCGGCGTGCTTACTGGTGCGGTTGTTCAAATATTCACTGGCGTCTGTAGCCTTGCCCGCCCTGATCGTGGCGATGTTCTGCACCGAAAGCGTGGTCAACACACTGGTTTTCGGCAACATCAACGGCTGCATCCTGCTACTTGAGGTGTTGTTCTTTCGCTGGCTGCTCGACGGCAAGGTCAAAAGCCAGTGGTGGGCAGGGGTGGCTATCGGGCTGTCGCTGGTGGTCAAACCGCTTCTGGGGCCGCTGCTGTTGTTGCCGCTGCTGAACCGGCAGTGGCGGTCCCTGATCACTGCTGTCGCTGTGCCCGTGGTGTTCAACCTGGCGGCAATTCTCAGCCCGGTGGCGAGGTTCCGGGTGAGCGATCCGATGAACTTCGTCACGCGCACGCTGCGCTACATCTTCACCACCCGCGACTACTTCAACAGCTCCATCGCGGGAAATGGCATCTATTACGGCCTGCCGATGTGGCTGATCCTGTTGCTGCGCATCGCATTTCTGGCTCTTGCGGTGGCGAGCCTGTGGCTGTTGTACCGCTACTACCGGACGCGCGACCCGCTGTTCTGGATGACGACGTCGTCAGGTGTGCTTCTGATCGCGTCGTACCTGGTGCTGTCGCTGGGCCAGGGCTACTACTCGATGATGCTGTTCCCGTTCTTGATGACGGTGGTGCTGCCCAATTCGGTGATCCGCAACTGGCCGGCGTGGCTGGCGATCTATGGGTTCATGAGCGCCGACCGGTGGCTGCTCGGGCACTGGCTGACGACAGGGCGCTTCCTGGAGTACATGAAGTTCACCTACGGCTGGTGCCTGATGCTCATCGTCGTGTTCTGCGTGCTGTACTTCCGCTATCTCGACGCGAAGGCAGACGGCAGGCTCGAGGACGGCATCGACCCGACGTGGATGAAGCCCAAGGAGCCGGTGGCGGCCTAGATCTTCGGTCCGCCGGCATGTTCGACTGCAGACCGTCAATAAATGCTGACGGCCTCATAAGAAGTAGTGATTCGGAGAAGCTGGCGTCGATCTAGTGTCTGCTCGCTTGTTGAGCCAGCTGTACTAGTGAGCTGACGCCGAGCTTGGCGTA
>JAVXWV010000124.1:0-3642 GCA_032230775.1 Mycobacterium sp.
TTCGATCTCGGCGTCGGGATGGACCCCGAGATCTCCGGGTTCGAGAACATCGTCATCCGCGGGCTGTTCCTCGGGCAGACCCGAAAGCAGATGCTGGCCAAGGTCGACGAGATCGCGGAGTTCACCGAACTCGGCGACTACCTGTCGATGCCGTTGCGCACGTACTCCACCGGCATGCGGGTGCGGTTGGCGATGGGCGTTGTCACCAGCATCGACCCGGAGATCCTGCTGCTCGACGAAGGCATCGGGGCCGTCGATGCGGACTTCCTGAAGAAGGCACAGACGCGACTGGCCGCCCTCGTCGAGCGGTCCGGCATCCTGGTGTTCGCGAGCCACTCGAACGAGTTCCTGGCCCGGCTGTGCAAGACCGCGATGTGGATCGACCACGGGACCATCAAGATGACGGGCGGCATCGAGGACGTGGTCCGCGCATACGAGGGTGAGGATGCAGCCCGCCACGTCCGAGAGGTGCTCGACGAGCACCGAGGCGATTGGTCGGTCACGGTTCCCGATGACTGAGTCGATTGGCGATGAGCGCTTGCGCGAGGAGCAGACAATCTACGCCGTAGTGGTCACGCACCGGCGTCCCGACGAACTCGCCAAGTCGCTGAATGCCCTATCTACTCAAACCACCGCGCCTGACCACCTGATCGTCGTCGACAACGACAACGACGATCGCGTTCGGGACTTGGTCGCCGGTCAGCCGGTCGCAACTACCTATCTCGGATCGCGCCGAAACCTCGGCGGCGCAGGCGGTTTCGCGTTGGGCATGCTCCACGCGCTGGCGCTGGGCGCGGACTGGGTGTGGCTGGCCGACGATGACGGCCGGCCACAGGATCCCGATGTGCTGTCGACGTTGTTGGCCTGCGCCGAGAATCACGGGCTTGCCGAGGTGTCGCCGATGGTGTGCGACATGGGCGATCCGGAGCGACTGGCGTTTCCGCTGCGGCGAGGAACGGCGTGGCGGCGACGGGTAAGCGAATTACGCACGGGCACTGAAGATCTGCTGCCGGACATCGCCTCGTTGTTCAACGGTGCACTGTTTCGCGCGTCGACGCTGGAGGCGATCGGCGTTCCCGATCTCCGATTGTTCATGCGCGGTGACGAAGTCGAGGTGCACCGACGGCTGGTGCGGTCGGGGCTGCCGTTCGGCACCTGCCTGAACGCGGTGTATTTACATCCGCAGGGCGGCGACGAGTTCAAACCGATCCTCGGTGGGCGGATGCACACACAGTATCCCGACGACACCGCGAAGCGGTTCTTCACTTACCGCAACCGTGGCTACCTGTTGTCACAGCCGGGCCTGCGCCGGTTGCTGTTTCAGGAGTGGATGCGGTTCGGTTGGTACTTCCTCGTCTCGACGCGCGACCCTGCGGGGCTGCGGGAGTGGATCCGGTTGCGCCGCATGGGTCGTCGCGAGAATTTCAGGAGGCCTGGATCGTGACCTTCACCGACGCGGCGGCGCAGTCGCGGACGATGACGCGCGCCGTTGGCGACCTGGTCGACGGGTTCAACAAGCGCGAACTGTGGCTGCACCTGGGCTGGCAGGACATCAAGCAGCGCTACCGGCGCTCGGTGCTCGGCCCGTTCTGGATCACGATTGCGACGGGCGCGACCGCGGTCGCAATGGGGCTGTTGTACTCAAAATTGTTCAAGCTGCCACTCGCCGAGCACCTGCCCTATGTCACGCTCGGCCTGATCGTCTGGAACCTGATCAACGCGTCCATTCTCGAGGGCGCAGACGTTTTCGTCGCTAACGAGGGACTGATCAAACAACTTCCGACACCGTTGTCCGTGCACGTCTACCGGCTGGTGTGGCGGCAGATGATCCTGTTCGCCCACAACATGATCATCTTTGTAGTCATCGCGATCATCTACCCCAAACCGTGGACGTGGACCGACCTGGCGGTCATCCCGGCCATGGGCCTGATCGTGCTGAATTGCATTTGGGTTTCGCTGTGCTTCGGCATCCTGGCCACCCGCTACCGCGACATCAGTCCGTTGCTCTTCAGCATCGTGCAGCTGTTGTTCTTCATGACGCCGATCATCTGGAATGAGTCGACGCTGCGGCAGCAAGGCGCGGGGTCCTACGCCAAGATCGTCGAGCTCAACCCGCTGCTGCACTACCTCGACATTGTGCGGGCGCCGCTGCTAGGCGCAGACCAGGAATTACATCACTGGGTGGTGGTGATCGCACTGACCATCATCGGTTGGATCCTTGCCTTCTTCGCGATGCGCCAGTACCGCGCCCGCGTGCCGTACTGGGTGTAGACGACAGCGGCACACCGGACCGACACCGAACTGAAGTTATCCCCAGTCGGCAGTGGCCTGTTGCCTCATGTGAATGGGCGCGCTTGGGTACCTGGGCTTTGGTGGTGGGTCCAGCTTTGCTGGTGGTCATTGTTAGGAGCTGAGCGGCGGTCCGGTCATCGCCGCAGCGATCTTTCGCACCGATCTGATAATTGATTGTCCTGTGTCGATACCTCTCGGGAGGCTCAGCAGCTAATGGGCGCGACACGCGGACAAAATCCCAGGCATGAGGACCGCAGCGCGGGATCATTTAAGACCATGCAAGTCCTGACGCCCCACGGCGGCGAAACACTTGTTACACCCCATCGACATCGACGCGGCCATGAACGTGGTTGGCGGTGCGTATGTGGCCTACACCCACACCGCCCACCATGCGCCTTGGTGCCGCGTTGGTGGAATGTAGTCGCAAAACTGCGCTGGGGGTGGCAGAGCTACCCACTGTGAGCGAACAAACGGTGGCACGCCGGCCCCGCCAACACTCACGGCCAACTCGCTTAGACGTACTTCGTCGATTCGGTGCCATCATCTGTTCAAAACCTTTTGTCGGCCCGGCCCCTTTTAGCCCCTGGCAGCAACAGACCCGACTCCGCGGCGATGCGGAGTCGGGTCCGGTCTGCACCCCTCGACCGTATTAGCGCTTCGGCAGCGGCAGGCGCGTCGTCACACCGATACGGTTCCAGGCGTTGATGGTCAGCGCCATCGCGATGACCTGACCGAGCTCCCGCTCGGTGAACGCCGCAGCGGCCCGCGCGTACACCTCGTCGGAGACGTGCTTGCGGGTGAGGTCCGTCATCTCCTCGGTCAGCGCGAGGGCCGCCTTCTCCTGCTCGGTGAAGATGCCCTCGGCTTCGTCCCATGCGGGCAGCAGCGCCAGCTTCTGCTCGCCGATGCCGCGCTTGCGCGCGTCGGCGGTGTGCATATCCAGACAGAACGCGCAGTGGTTCATCTGCGACGCGCGAATCTTGATCAGCTCGGCCAGATCTCCGTCGATGTCCTTCGCTGCGGCGTTGCTCAACAACATCATGGCCTCGTAGACCTCGGGCGAGACACGGTTGAGGTTGATGCGGCGGGTTGTTTCTGTGGTCGTCATGTCAGTTCCTCCTGTCGAGTTGTCAGCGGCGGGGCGGTTCGAGGCGGATCGTCACGTTGATTCGGTTCCACGCATTGATCGTGACCGCCATCGCGATGACTTGCCCCAGCTCGCGATCAGTGAAAACCGCTGCGGCCCTTGCATAAATGTCATCAGGGACGTGGCCGTCGCCGAGCTCGGTGATCGCCTCGGTCAGCGCAAGCGCGGCCCGCTCACGTTCGGTGAACAGTCCGTCGGCCTCC
>JAVXWV010000153.1:0-3368 GCA_032230775.1 Mycobacterium sp.
AGGCCGTCACCTTTCGTTGCACCTCGGTGAGGAAGTCCACCAACACGTGGTTGACGACCGATGGCTGCTCAATCTGCGGGCAGTGGCCCGCGTTTGGGACCGAAACCGAACCGCCGCCGGGAATCTGATCTGCGATCTCTGCCGCCCACCCGCGTGGCAGAAGCTTGTCGCACTCCCCCTCGACCACGAGCGTCGGAACGGCGATGCGGTCGTATGGCCGTGCACTCGATGGCAATGGCGGTGGCGCCAAACCCGGTCGCCGAAACCGTGCCGCCGCGAGCGCCTCCCACGCGCCCGGCGCGATGCTTGACTCGTAGCGCCGTTGCACATACGCGTCGTCGGCGGGGTATGACGGGTCGTGGAAGAGCGCCTCGACTATTCGACGCATGCCGGAAAGCGTTGCGTCGTAGTCGTAAAGGGCGGCCGAGTGCTCGTTGCGCTGGATCTCCCCACCGCCGCAGATCGTCACCATGCTGCGCGTCGGCAACACCGAGGATGCCGAAGTTGCGTCGACGAACATGTTGACGGCGCCCATCGAGTTACCGACAAAATGTGCGGACTCGACGTCCATGACTTCACAGAATCGCGCGATGTGCCTGATCCGCATGCCGCGGCCGTCATTGAAGTCGATGACCTTCGCGGAACCACCGAATCCCAACATGTCCGGTGCGAGCACGTGAAAGTGCGCCGCCAGCGCAGCGATATTGTTCTCCCAGCCGAGTTCCGCGCTGACGCCGAACTCTCCGCCGTGAAGCAGGACGACCGGATCGCCCTGTCCCGCTTCGAGATAGCCGGTGACAAGGCCGTCGACCAGTACGGTCTTGCGCTGAAAGTCCGTCACGCCGTTTCCCAGGCGGCACGCGCGAAGGTGAGCAGCTGGGTCGCCAGCATGTCGAGTTGGTCTTGCACAGTCGTGTCGACGAGCAGGCCCCCGTCATCCCAGATCTGATCGGCGGAGTTGATCGCCACGCCCAGCGGAGTCGGCCATGCCCGGAGCGCATGCCCGATACTGCGCAGCTGGCCCAGCGTGCCGACCGCTGCTTGCCATCCGTATGCGCAGCTGATGCAGCCCCACGGGGCGTTGTCGAGATAGACCCGTGGGTCTTCGCGGAGGTCTTCGATGTAATCCAGCGCGTTCTTCACCAATCCGGATATCGCGCCGTGGTAGCCGGGTGATCCGACAACGACGGCATCGGCGTCACGCAGCGCACCGACCAGCTCCAGCGCCTTCGGAGTGCGCTCCAACTCGTGCGGTGCGTACATCGGCAGGTCAAGGTCCGGACCGCTGAAGAACTTCGTGCGTCCGCCCTGTTGTTCCACGGATTCTAGGCAATACCGCAGCGCGCGCTCCGTGGACGAGTTGGCCCGCAGTGTGCCGCCGAGGCCCACGACAAGCGGAGCGCCGCCCATGGTTGTGGCTTCAGTCATGTCCTTCCTACTTGATCGCGATGGGGTTGATGGGTGAGCCGACCGCGCCCGTGACCCGCAACGGAGGTGCAACGAGCTGGAATTCGTAAACCCCGTCGGCGGCGCAGTCTGCGGCCAGCGCGGTGAGATCCCAATACTCGCCGAGCATCAGGCCCATGTCGCGCAGGCACAGCATGTGCATGGGCAGGAACGCGCCTTCGACGCCGGACACCGGGTTCTCGACCATCAGGTTGTCGGCGGCGACGGCAGCCGCCTCGTGGTCGTGTAGCCATGACGCGCACGTCCAGTCGAGGCCCGCGCCGGGCTCGCCGCCGTCACCGGTCTCCAAAAACCGCGCCCACCAACCGGTTCGGACCAAGACGATGTCACCCCGCCGCACCGTGACGCCCTGTGCCTTGGCGGCCGCGTCGAGGTCGTCCGGAGTGATCGGATTTCCCATCTCGCAATAGGTCTCCACACCGCGTAGCCGGACGATGTCGAGCAGCACACCGCGCGACGTGATGCCCTTGCTGTCGACCTTGTCGATCCCGCAGTAGAAGGCCCCAGCGCTGGTAACGGAATCGGCCGGGAAGCCGTTGTAGAGGTAGTCCTCGTAGTAGACGTGCGAGAGCGCGTCCCACTGCGTGGCGGCCTGCAACGGCATGATGATGATGTCGTCGTTGAACCGCATCGGGTTGCCCTCGAAGTATCCAGCCAATTGACCGGCAGCAGGGTTCTGTAACCACTTCGGGCCGTACTCGAGCAAAGTGGCCGCATCGCCACCGTCGATGGTCATCACATGCAGCGGGTTCTGTCGGAAGTGGAACGCACCCTGCGGTCCCGACGAACCGAAGTCAACCCCGAGCGGAAAGACCCTGCCGTGCTTGACGAGACCAGCCGCCTCGGCGACCTTCTCGTTAGTGATGAAATTCAGCGTACCGAGTTCGTCGGCGTCGCCCCAGCGACCCCAATTCCGGACGTCATCGGCGACGCGTCGAAAGTCGCTCATGCTGGCCATTGCTCGCCTCCCCCACCCTTCAACGTCATCGTCGGCCTACCGATCCGGCGAGATCCGTCTCGCCAATCGTGCCGCCGTCCACCCAGATCACCTGTCCGGTGATATAGCTGGCGGCCTTGCTGTTCAGGAAGACCAGAACGCTGGCCTGTTCGTCGGGTCCGGCGGTTCGGCCAAGCGGGGTCTTGAAGGCATCCAGGAACTCCGGTCCGTACGAAGACCGGAGCTGGTCGAGGATCGGTGTGTCGGTGACCCCTGGTGCGGTGCAGTTGATCCGAATTCCTTTGGCGCCCAGCGCTGCGACGTTGGCCATCCCGTAAAGGATGATCGCTTCTTTGGACAACCGGTAGCCGCCACCGTCGGCGACGGCTTTTGGATTGCGCTGACACCATTCAATGCCCTCGGCCATTGTCACAGTGTCCAGCAGACCCGCCGTGACGTCGGCGTTTTCCCGGTAGCCCGATGCCGCCAGCGATGACACGTTGGCGATAGCCGAGCCAGGCGGCATCAGGGGGACCAGCGCCTCGGTGAACCGCCGGGTGCCCAGGAAGTTGATGGTGACCACCCGCAATGGATCGCCGATCCCCGACGACACCCCTGCGATATTGAACAGGGCATCGATCTGGCCTCCTATCGATGCGGCGGCTTGGTCGATCGACACAGGGTCGGCCAGGTCGACCTCGCGGAACTCCTTGAGCGGCAACGCCGGCTGCCGCACGTCGAGCCCGACAACCTCGGCGCCGAGCTCGGTGAGCTGGCGCGCGACGTGCTCACCGATGCCGGACGCACATCCGGTGACGACCACGCGTCGGCCGTCGTAGCGCCACAGCTCGTCAATCTGTCCCATGCTTCATTTCTTGTCGGCGGTCGGGTTCCTGCTCGTCCAGCCCTCTCCTGACTTGAGTTTCGCAGCCGCCGCTTCGATACCGGCGTTCATTTCGTCCAT
>JAVXWV010000193.1:0-5528 GCA_032230775.1 Mycobacterium sp.
GGCATCGGCTCGGCGTTCGCCGGTTCGTCATAGCCCGGTGGCGGCGGCGGGAAGGGCGCCGATTGTTCGATGAGTCTGCCGTAGTACTCCAGCCACTTGCCGTGATTGAAGGTGATGGCTCCGACGATGCGGCCGTTCTTGCCGAAGGCGGCGGCGAAACGAAGATCCTCCACCGAGCCCTGGGTGAAGACGATCTCATCCCCGAAGGAGCACACGCCGACGCCCTTGATGTTGACGCCGAACTGGCCGGACCAAAACTGCGGCAGCGGCAGATGGGGACGACGTCCGGTCTCGAGGTTGACCATGTTGTGCGCCGCGGTCTGGGCGCCGAGCACCGCAGCATCCACGTGCTCGATCGCCATGAACTCGTACTCGTAGAGCACGTGCGGTGCCCTCGCGATGTCGCCGGCAACGAAGATGTTGTCGGTCACCACGCCGTTGACGTCGAAGGCACGGCAGCCGGCGTCGCAGGCCACGCCCCAGAACCCGGCGGCCAGTTCGGCGCCTTCGAGCCAGTCGATATTGCGGACGGACCCCAGCGACGCCACCACGACGTCGACGTCGAGCAGCGTCCCGTCCGACAGCTGAGCCTGTCGGACGTGCCCGCCGGCATCGCCTTTCAGCGCTTCCACTGCGACACCGGTACGCAGGTCGACGCCGGCGTCGCGCTGCATCTTGGCGGCGATATCGCCGATCACCCCGCCGAGCGGCCCGACCAGCGGTGCGCTCGAGCGTTCCGCGACCGTCACGTCCAATCCGAGATCACGACAGACCGAGGCCATCTCGGAGCCGATGAAGCCCGCGCCGACGATCAGCACCCGCTTCGGCCTTGCCTTCAACGCCGCCTGCAACTCGGCCGCGTCATCGCAGGTCCGCAGCGTGTACAGGCCCTTCAGCTTCGCCTCTTCGGGGTTGAACCACGCGCGGGAACGGACGCCGGTGGCGATCAGCAACCGGTCGTAGGGCACCTTGTCGCCGTTGGCCAGCAACACTTCCCGGTCGTCACGATCCAGGCCGGTCGCCGCTACGCCCAGGCGCCAATCCGCGTCAACCTCTCGCAGGCGCGGCAGCTTGGTGTTACCCGCAGCCACCCATCCCTTGAGCACCTGCTTGGACAGCGGCGGCCGGTCGTACGGCTCGTGGACCTCGTCACCAATGATGGTCAGCGAGCCCGTGAAGCCCTCGTCGCGCAACGCCTCCGCGGCGCGCAGCCCGGACAGTGACGCCCCGACGATCACGATCCGACCCTCCGCTTTGAAGGTCCTGACGAGATCGTCGAGCAGCGCATGCCTGCTCACTTCGTCGTCCTGTCCGCCGGCGGGTCCATCTCCGCGATGATCGCCTGCACCGGGCAGGACGCCACTGCCCGCGCGACCTGCTGACGTTGCGAGTCATCGGGATTGGGGTCGTATGCGAGCGCCTCCTCGCCCTGCAGTTGAAGGACTTCCGGCGCCAGCGGGACGCATTGCGCGTATCCCAGGCATCGATTCAAATCCACGACAATTCGCATCGTTTCGGCTCCTTCTCGACCGACGCTGAGGGCTGGTCGGCGCGTGCTCCCGAAATCCCACGGGAAGGGTGCCGACAGTACCGCTTACGCATCCGTAAAGTCCGCGTTTGGACCTTCTCCGAATGCTTGTACTGCTGATGTTTTCGTCGTAGTTAGATCGGTGCGTTCGCGGGCTGAAACGCCCCGGACCCGTCCCCGTCTTCTTCGGCGCGGATGACGTGAACCACGGCGTTGATCAGAGCGAGGTGGGTGAACGCTTGCGGGAAATTGCCCAGATGTCGCCCGGTGCGCGGTTCGATCTCCTCGGCGTACAGATGCAGCGGGCTGGCGAACGACAGGAGCCGCTCGCACAGATGCTTGGCTCGGTGGACCTCGCCGATTTCGACCAGAGCGGAGACCAGCCAGAACGAGCAGATCGTGAAGGTGCCTTCCTCGCCGGACAGGCCATCGTCGGTCTCCTCGACGCGGTAGCGCAGCACCAGCCCGTCCACGGTGAGCTCGTCGGCGATGGCCAGCACCGTCGCGCGCAACCGCGGGTCGTCGGCGGGTAGGAAGCGGGTCAGCACCGCCAACAACAGCGAGGCGTCCAGCGCATCGCTGCCGTAGCTCTGGGTCAGCACCCCGCGGGAGTCGACGCCGTTGGCCAGGATGTCGGCTTTGATCTCCTCGGCGATGGCGAGCCACTCCGTGGTGTGCTTCGTCCAGCCATGAAGCTCGGCCAGCTTGGAGCCGCGATCCAGCGCGACCCAACACATGATCTTCGACGATGTGAAGTGCTGTGGCTCGCCACGCACCTCCCAGATACCGCGGTCAGGCTCACGCCAGTGCTGGATGGCCTCCTCGACCTGTTGTTTGAGCATCGGCCACAAGGTCTCCGGGATCTGCTCGCGCGACCTGGCGTGCAGATACACCGAGTCCAGTATCGAACCCCAAATATCGTGCTGCATCTGGTTGTACGCGCCGTTACCGATCCGCACCGGGCGCGCATTGTCGTAGCCCGACAGGTGATGCAGCTCGTCCTCGACGAGGCTGCGCTCCCCGCCCACGCCGTACATCACCTGAAGTGGATGGCGCTCATCGTTGGTCGCACCCGATACGTCAGCGATGAACGAGAAGAAGTCGTCTGCCTCGCGGTCCAGGCCCAACGTGTAGAGGCCCCACAGCGCGAAGGTGGAATCTCGGATCCAGGAGTATCGGTAGTCCCAATTGCGTTCGCCTTGAGGGGTTTCCGGCAGCGACGTGGTGCTGGCCGCCAATAGCGCTCCGGTCGGCGAGTAGGCCAACCCCTTCAGCGTCAGCGCGCTGCGCTGCAAGTACGACCGCCACGGATGATCCGGGAAGTTGCCGATGTTGATCCATTGCCGCCAGCACTCGCTGGTCGTCCACATCTGGTCGACGGCTTCGTCGTAAGTCTGGGGTGCGGGCTGCTTCGAAAAGCTCAGCGCGACGAAGACATTCTCGCCCTCCTTCAGCCTCATGCGCGCCCGGGCCTGGCGGCCCTCCAGCCCGATGCGCAGATTGGTCGTCAGCCGCAGAGTCGGGTGGGCATCCGGGTCGCGGCTGGCTCGCGCAACGGCTTCCCCATAGCCACTGGCCGAGTACTCCCAGTGCGCGCTGGCCCGGTGGTAGTCGAAGGACGGCTCGCAGTCCATCACCAGCTCGACCGTGCCGCTAACGCAGCGCACGGTGCGCAGCAGCGTGTGCTCGGCGTCCCAGTCCATAGGTATCCGACGATGCGTCCCTGACCGTGTCTCGATGTCGCGCCATGGGCCCATCACCATCGTGTCCCGGACGATCATCCAGCCGGTGTGGGTCTGCCATGTGGTCTCCAGGATCAGGCTGCCCGGCAGGTAACGCCTGGCGGACGGGACGGAGACGCCGTAAGGGCTCAGCCGGAAGTGCCCGGCACCGCGATCAAGGATGGCCCCGAACACACTGGGCGAATCGGGCCGCGGCACGCACAGCCATTCCACCGATCCACTAGATGAGATCAGGCACGTGTTTTCACAGTCGGACAGGAAGGCATAGTCGGCGATCGGCGGAAAGGGGTTCCGCAACCCGCTCGACGCGTATGGCACCGGCGCGGTCGCGTCGGGCTGCACAGCGGCGCCGTTGGCGTCGGCGGGCGTCGCATGCTGCAGGACCATGTCCACATCATTGACCGCCGACCTGACCGGCGGAGGCGTTTGCGCGGTTAGGGCCAGCCGGCCGCTGATGGCGCAACCGCCTACAGGGTGACCTCGTTCAGCCGGCCGGTGGCGACGTCGAAGACGAACCCGCGCAGGGATTCGTGCTTGGTGACGAACGGGCTGGCCTCGATGCGGCGCAGCGACTGCCGCACGTCCTCGTCGACGTCCTGAAACGCCTCAGCTGCCCACTCCGGCTTGAGGCCCGTCTCGTCCTGGATCTGCTGCTTGAAGCCGTCGTCGGTGAAAGTCAGCATGCCGCAGTCGGTGTGGTGGATCAGGATGATCTCTTTGGTGCCGAGCAGCCGCTGGCTGATGGCCAGCGAGCGGATCTCGTCGTCGGTGACGACGCCGCCGGCATTGCGGATGACATGTGCCTCCCCATCGGCAAGGCCGAGGATCCGATAGACGTCGAGCCTGGCGTCCATGCACGCCAGCACCGCGACGTGCTTACTCGGCGGCAGCGGAAGCGGACCGTTGAAAGTGCTCGCGTAGGCCTCGTTGTTCTTCAGATACTCGTCGGTCACGGACATTGGGACCTCCTCGATCCTCTCCACGTGACCATAACAACGCAGCGGCCTAGTGCCACGGGTGAAAATCACCAGGAATAGATGGAGACGGCCGCCCTGCTCGGGGGTTGGCAGGGCGGCCGTCTGGTATCAGCGGGGTTGGCTCAGGTCGTACACCGTGGTGTCGCCGACATGCATGGGCGTGAAGTTCTGTTGCACCCACTGCGTGATGTCGGCCCCGCTGCCCGACCGGTCTCCGTGCGGGCCACGCCTGTCGCTCGCGATGAAGTAGCGGACCTGACCGTCGGACACGTACTGCTTGAACTGCGCGAGCGTCGGCGAGTTGTCGGAACCGGTGAACCCGCCGATCGCCATGAGCGAAGCACCGGTCTTGAGTTCGAGGCTGCTCACCGTGAAGGAGCCGACACTGGCTGCCGCCCAACGATTGTCCGCGTTCTCGACGAGCTGCTCGAGTGCAGGGTTGTCGGCCTGAGCGCCCGGCCCACCTCCGCCGCCGCGGAAGCCGCCATCGGGGCCACCTGGGCCACCCTGGCCGCCCGGCCCGCCGCCGAACCCGCCTTCACGGGCCGGACCGGACATCGTTCCCGGGCCACTGTGAGTGTGCGTGACGTTGTAGATCGCGAACGCGGCAGGTGCGGCCAGCCCGAAGAGTGCCGCCGCGATCGTCACTACCGCGGTGAGCCTGCCGAGCCTGTGCACACCAACGGCGATGACCGCTGCCACCACGATTGAGCCAACCAGGACAACCCATCTCAGCCACGGTGTCCAATCCGGCGTCCGGTCGAGCAGGACGTAGGCCCACACACCGGTGCCGGCAGCCATCACCGCCAGGACGATCCGCGGCGTCAGGTGTTCCTTGCCGCGCCATAGCTCGAACACCGAGATCCCGACGACGGCGGCGATCGCGGGCGCAAGCTCGACGGTGTAGTAGGGGTGGACGGTGCCGCCCATGAAGCTGAGCACGACGCCGGTCACCAGCAGCCACCCGCCCCATAGCAGCAAGCCCGCGCGGACGGGTGCGGTGCGTGCGGTACGTCGGGTGAACCACAGGCCCGCGAGCAGGCCGATCAAAGCGGCAGGCAGCAGCCACGACGCCTCCACACCCATCGACGGCCCGAAGAGCCTGCCGATCCCGGCACTCCCGCCGAAGAACACGTTCGTCCCGCCGTGCCCGCCTGGTCCTCCACCCGGACCGCCCTCATTGCCGGTGATTCGCTCGATCCCGTTGTACCCCAACGCTAATTGGAGCAAGCTGTTGTCGGTCGAACCCGCGATGTATGGCCGAGAATCGGCAGGCCACAG